>NZ_JAWDJI010000055.1:0-14349 GCF_032465655.1 Paenibacillus sp. 3LSP
GCAGCGTGCCGACCGTCGCTCGCATTTTTGCTCTCGCGCCACGTGCTCAGGCAGATTTAAAACCGAGGGCTTGACAAAAACGTTCATAGCAACGGACTCCAGGGGCTTTATTTGCGATCTAATGCATCTGACTTAGTGTCTTTTACCCAAATAAGGTCACTGAGGTCCATTAGCTTTTCAAACCCTTTTTTGTTACTCCAATAAGGTCTCTGGTGTCCGTAAGCCCGGCTATTCAGCACCAAGTAGCGAAAGGCCTGGATGAAATCGAAATTTAACGCCGAACCCACGTCCATGAATCCGCTCCGTGATGGGAAGCCGATTTTAAATCCATCCGTTTAATCAAAGATTTAAAGTCGGGTTTTCAGCACCGAGAAGGTTGAATGAAGCTAGGGACTGAGTAGCGCAGCGTACATGGGATGTACGTGAGCAACGGAAGGCCCGGCTGAGTTCAAGATTCGACGCCGCTTCCACTTCCCTGACTTCGCTTCGTGATGGAAAGCCGATTTTTAATCCATCCGTTTAATCAATGATTTAAAGTCGGGTTTTCAGCACCGAGAAGGTTGAATGAAGCTAGGGACTGAGTAGCGCAGCGTACATGGGATGTACGTGAGCAACGGAAGGCCCGGCTGAGTTCAAGATTCGACGCCGCTTCCACTTCCCTGACTTCGCTTCGTGATGGAAAGCCGATTTTAAATCCACCTTAAGGAAGAAGGGTTAGGATATGTATGAACGGGAATACCGTAACCCAACTATCGCACCGGTCCAAAATTCCGCCGTGCCCCGGCAACAAATTGCCGGAATCCTTGATGCCATATACACGCTTGTAAGCCGATTGGATCAAGTCGCCAAATTGGCCGACAACTGCCGCAGATATCCCGAGCAGGACGGCTCGTCCAATCGTAAGCAACCCGCCGGAAGCGAGCGCAAAGATCACCGCAACGATGACCGCCAGCAAAACGCCGCCCAGCGCCCCTTCAACGGTTTTATTCGGACTGATCGCAGGCCAGAGCTTATTCTTCCCAAACCGCCGTCCAGCAAAATAAGCCCCTGCATCACTGCTCCAGATCGACGCGAGCATCAGAAACGTCCAGAATAAGCCGTGACCGTCGGGTGTATTGCGTGTTTCTGCAATCGCCGCAAATCCGATGCCGACGTAAACCATCCCAAGATAGAGCAGGGCGATTTGACCGATTGGGATCTCGTTCTTACTGATCACGGTTACCGCAAGGAAGAACAGCATAAATAACCACAGCACCGCCATATCGCTCAGCGGTCGGTCGATCTCAAGCAGCCGCCACGGAAACGTAAGATAAACCACGCCTAAATAACCCAGGATGGCCGTGCCCTGGAATGCTGGGATGCGCGTCATACGTACGAATTCGTAATATCCGATGAGCGCCATAAGCATAATGAGTACATGATAGAGAGTTCCGCCAAGCCAGCACATTCCGAGGAAAAAGCCGCCGGCAATGATCCCCGTTATCAAACGCTGTTTCACCAGTCTACACCTTCCATCGCTAGGTTAATCCGCCGTACCGCCGCGTGCGGCGTTGATACTCCGCCACTGCTTGAACCAAATGCTCCTTGCTGAAATCCGGCCACAGGATATCCGTGAACCAAAGCTCACTATACGCCGTTTGCCATAACATAAAGTTACTTAACCGCAGCTCTCCGCTCGTACGAATCAGCAAATCCGGATCAGGCAACCCGGCGGATAACAGCCGGGATTCAATCGTCTCTGGCGTAATGTCCTCCACCGACAGTTCCCCGGATTGCACAGCCTTCGCAATCCCCTTGACGCTTTCCGTAATCTCGCGACGGCTGCCGTAATTTAAAGCAAAATTCAAGATCAAGCCGGTATTGTGCTTCGTCCGCTCAATCGCTTCCTCCATTGCCGCAATCGTATGCGCGGGCAGCTCATCCGTATGTCCCATCATGCGAACCTGGACGTTCTTTTCAACCAATTCATCCAGCTCGATCGCCAGAAACTCCTGCGGAAGCGACATCAAATAGTCCACTTCATCCTTCGGCCGTTTCCAATTTTCCGTTGAGAAAGCATACAACGTCAAAATGGAAATGCCAAGTTCGTCAGCAGCGATCGTTGCCCGCTTTACCGCTTTCATCCCCGATCGATGGCCGACGATTCGCGGCATACCAAGCCTGCGCGCCCATCTTCCGTTCCCGTCCATAATAATCGCAACATGTTTCGGGATATTGTCCGGGGACAGGCTGACGGATGCCCCAGGATTTTTCTTTTTCCGCCAAGGTTGAAATAACTTGATCATTCCTTTTCCTCCAGCCGATGATGAAAAAGAGACAAAACCCCACCGTAATAGGAGGGGCAGCTTTTTGTCTCTTAGACTTCCATGATCTCTTTTTCTTTCGCAGCGAGGACCTTATCCACTTCCGCGATAAATTTATCTGTCGTTTTCTGAATGTCTTCTTGATGCCGACGCGATTCATCCTCAGAAATGTCGGTTTTCTCTAGCTTCTTGATGTCGTCGTTCGCATCGCGGCGAATGTTGCGGATCGCCACTTTCGCTTCCTCACCGAATTTCTTCGTCATCTTCACAAGTTCGACCCGACGCTCTTCCGTCAAGGCAGGAATCGTCAAGCGAATAGACGAACCATCGTTTGCAGGCGTTAATCCGAGATCGGATTTTTGAATCGCCCGCTCAATTTCCGATAGCGACGATTTGTCCCAAGGCTGGATCAGCAACGTCCGGGAATCCGGCGTGTTGATATTGGCCAACTGGTTGATTGGCGTCGGCGAACCGTAATAATCAACCTGAATGCGATCAAGCAGCGAAGGCGTAGCTCTACCGGCGCGCAGCGTCGAAAGATCTCTTCTCAGCGCCTGAATCGCTTTCTCCATGCGTTCTTCGGCATGTTTCTTAATCGTTTGCGGCATTAATCTACACTCCCTTTGACGATCGTCCCGATTTTTTCACCGAGAACGACGCGTTTAATGTTCCCTTGTTCGGTAATCGCAAAAACAATCAACGGAATATCATTGTCCATGCACAGCGAGGACGCCGTAGAATCCATGACACCAAGGTTCTTGTTCAGCACATCCAAATACGTGAGAGATTCGTACTTCACCGCGTTTGGATCTACAAACGGATCTGCGGAGTAAACGCCATCCACCTTATTCTTTGCCATCAGGATGACTTCTGCCTCAATTTCAGCTGCGCGCAGCGCTGCAGTAGTATCCGTGGAAAAGAACGGATTACCCGTACCCGCCGCGAAAATCACAACCCGCCCCTTCTCCAAGTGACGAATCGCCCGGCGCCGGATATAAGGCTCGGCAATTTGCTGCATCGCAATCGAGGTTTGCACCCGAGTTGGCACATCGATTTGCTCAAGTGCGTCCTGCAGGGCCAGGGAATTCATTACGGTCGCGAGCATTCCCATGTAATCCGCCGTTGCGCGATCGATCCCTTTGGCACTCCCGGCAATCCCGCGCCAAATGTTGCCGCCGCCGCATACGATGGCAACCTGTACGCCTAACTCGACGACTTCCTTCACCTGTTGGGCAATGGATGCGATCGTATCAGCGTCGATCCCGTAACCGTTTTGACCGGCTAATGACTCCCCGCTAACCTTTAAGACAACACGTTTAAACACTGGCTGTTCCAAATGTATACCTCCACATTGAACTCTTTCGCGGGTTAAAAAAGAAGGAACACGGCGTGTTCCAACTTTCCTTCACATGTATGTGAGATCGTTTTGCTTACTTGTTCACTTGGGACATAACTTCTTCTACGAAGTTGTCCACTTTCTTTTCCAGACCTTCGCCCAGTTCGTAGCGAACAAAACGACGGATGGAGATGTTTTCACCGATCGTGCTGATTTTTTCTTTCAGCAATTGCTCAATCGTTTTGTCTGGGTCTTTAACGAAAGCTTGTTCCATCAAGCAGAACTCTTCGTAGTATTTGCCGATGCGGCCTTCAACCATTTTTTCAACGATTTTTTCAGGTTTGCCTTCGTTCAGCGCTTGAGCTTTCAGAATTTCCTTCTCTTTCTCGATTTCCTCTTGTGGAACTTCTTCACGACGAACGTAGCGAGGGCTCATCGCAGCGATATGCATTGCAACGTCGCGTGCAAATTCTTTGAACTGTTCGTTCTTCGCAACGAAGTCTGTTTCTGTGTTGATCTCAACCAGAACACCGATACGGCCGCCTGCATGGATATAAGATTCAACAACGCCTTCTGTCGCGATCCGGCCAGCTTTATTCGCTGCAGCAGCCAGACCTTTTTCACGCAAGAGTTCAACAGCTTTCGTCATATCGCCGTTAGCTTCTTCCAACGCCTTTTTGCAGTCCAGCATTCCCGCGCCGGTTTTTTCACGTAGTTCTTTGACCGATTTTGCATCAACAGCCATGTTTAATTCCCTCCATATCGATATATCGGGGATATCCCCTGTAACTGTGTAGGCATAAAACCATCTGCAGATGGAATAAGATCGTACTGCAGAAGCTTCTATCCCGTCCATTTCCTTTAAAAAAAGGGTAGTGAGAGGTTTGACACCTACCAACCACCCTTTTCATTTAATTTATCGATTTAGCGTATGGCCAAAGCCATTAAGCCGTCGTTTGTTCGCCTTGATGAGCTTCGATCACGGCATCCGCCATTTTACCCGTCAACAGTTTTACGGCGCGGATCGCGTCGTCGTTACCCGGAATGACGTAGTCGATTTCGTCTGGATCGCAGTTCGTGTCAACGATACCTACAATTGGGATACCCAATTTACGAGCTTCGGCAACTGCGATACGTTCTTTGCGAGGATCAATTACGAACAGAGCGCTTGGCAAGCTCTTCATGTTCTTGATCCCGCCCAGGAATTTCTCAAGACGTTCTTTCTCTTTGCGAAGAATGATAACTTCTTTCTTCGGCAGAACCGTGAAAGTACCGTCTTCTTCCCAAGTTTCAAGTTGTTTCAAACGTTCGATCCGTTTTTGGATCGTTTGGAAGTTCGTCAGCGTACCGCCCAACCAACGTTGGTTAATGTAGAATTGACCAGCGCGTTCAGCTTCTTCTTTAACAGAATCTTGAGCTTGTTTCTTCGTGCCTACGAACAGAATGGTGCCATTCTCTTCAGCAATGCTTTTTACGAAGTTATAAGCTTCTTCCACTTTCTTGACCGTTTTTTGCAGGTCAATGATGTAAATTCCGTTTCTTTCGGTGAAGATATAACGATCCATTTTCGGGTTCCAGCGACGAGTCTGGTGACCGAAGTGAACCCCTGCTTCAAGCAGTTGTTTCATGGAGATTACTGCCATCTTCACGCACCTCCTAGTTTGGTTTTTTTGATGCTTCCTCCGCAGGTTTCATTTCCCGCTAAGACTCCCTCAATCGCGAGCACCCTTAGCGAAATCATCCTGCGTGCGTTATAACACCGTCAATTAATATACCATAACTAAAATAGGGATGCAACCAAAGTTTGACGTAAAATGACAGCAACATAAAAAGGCGCCTCAGGCGCCTTTTTATACATCTATTTATTTGCTTCCGGAAGCCTTTATGGAGATTTTTGAAATAATCGAATCATAACTTTCGCCAACTTGAAAAGTATAGGTGCCTGCGCGAACCTTGCGGTTGATTTTCTTATTGATTGCAGTTTTCAGAAACGCATCTTGATCCTCAATTACCCCGGCTTGCTCCAGGCCTTGAGCTACGCCTTCCAGCGTTGTCCCAGCCACAATCTTGTATTCCACTGTCGCTGGTTGTGGCGGGTTTGGAGCAGCGGGCTCGTTCGTTCCTCCGGCATTGGGATCAGAAGATGCCGATCCTTCCCCTGCTTCTGAAGCGTCAGGAGCTTTCGGAGACGCAGGTGCATCTGGCTGATTAGGATCCGCCGGTGTTGCATCATCGTTATCACCCTCATTTCCAGCCGAATCCGATGATTGCCCGGAACGCTCCAACCATTCCTCTTCCGTTAACAATTCCTGATCCGCCTCCACGACCTTCAAACCGGCCAGCACGGCAGCGCGTTCGATTTCCTCCTTCGATTGGAGATCATTTTTGCTGCCTTGTCCAATCAGCATAAGCTGCAGCAGTAAAGCCCCGGCGATGAGTCCGCACCCCAAACCAAGCATAAACTGGCGGTTTTTCATCATCGGGACTCCTCCTTCTTGGCCAGTTGCAGGATCAGCTGAACCTCCCCACGTTGTAAGCCCGTCGCTTTGGCGATCATATCGATCGACTTCCCTTTGTCATACAACTCGAACAGTTCGGGATAACGATCCCGAACCAGATCTTGTTGCGGCAGCTCCGGTTCATCCGGTTCCGGAGCTGGTTCTGCAGGCAAATGATCGGACTCCGCAGCAACCGCAGCCTCAAGTTGAGGTTGGATAACTAGCGGGGCATCCACAGCCCCTGAGGATGCAGCATGAATCGGATTCTCCTTCAAGTTTTGCTCCACAAGTTCAAGGCGTGCTTCCGTTTGCTTGGCGTAAGCTTCTGCATCCCCCAAACGTTGACGCAACTCGGCAATCTGCTCCTGCTGAGCTAACTGTTTGGAGGATAAATCCTGCTTCATCTTCGCAACCATATCAATTAATTCTTGGTTTTCATTTTCGATTTCCGCCATGTACTGCTCCAAAGTGGCCTCCAGCTCACTGGCCATTTCCGCTTTGGGTGCCGCTGCTTGGCGTCCTGGCAACAGCAGGGCATAGACAAGCGCAGCTGCCCCAAGCAACACAATGTAAAACCAAGGCTCTCCAAATGACAATCTAATCCTCACCCTTTGCGTTCATGTGGTCTCCTTTATAAAGACAAGTCGATATGCTTGCCCTTATAAGGATGTTCCGCCTTATGATGTCCTTGTCCTTGCTCTTCCGGCTTGTCCTGGGAGCTGCCGTGTTCCTGCTCCGATGTGAAAGAACCTTTCCCTTCGCGCTTTACCGTCGTATTATGAGCACTCTCATCAACGTTAGCGCTGCGCCGGCGCTCAATCTCGCTATCCTTTAACCCTTGAAGCGATAACAGACTTTGGTCATGAAGAGGCCGTTGCTGCTGATCATGTTGTACACGCCCCGCCTCGCTTGTCCGAGGGACTGCGATTTGCATTTCCACGGGTTTCATATTCATGGGATCACCTCATGATTCAACGAAGGGAATGGGTAAATCGAAAAAGCTTCCTTGGCATACCAGGTCTAGATGAGAGGAGACATAGAAATATCCCCTTCGCTAAAATAGAAAGTCATTCGCGAAATGGGCTCCTTAATGTACTTGGTATATCGTCCAATGACGATTTTGGAACCGCCGTATATCATTTTAAGGACATCAACCCGGGCTTTCCCCGTATCCTCCAGTGCCTTCTCGATCGCCAGAATGCGTTCCTTCATCAGGTTCAGTTCCTGGGTGTTCGATTTCTTGGTCATATTCAGCTTCGAACGCATCTCGAGCTTGTCCTGCGGCAATTTACCCATGGAAGCCAGCTGATCAAGCAGCGTAAGCGCCTTCTCCGTCTTGTCCAAGTTGGCCATCTGATCCTTGATCTGCTGACGCAGCTCCATGAGCTCGTTACGCAGTTCCGGCAAAGCGCCTACTTCGATCGAAGTCGTTGTCGACATCGGGTTGCCAATAATCCGCGCGACCACTTTCTCGCCGGCTTGGATATTTCCCCCGATGATCAAACCTTTGGCACCGCTACAAATGACGTCCCGACCGGCGCGAATGTTGGAGTGCATAATACTCTGCGATACGATAACATCTTCTCCTGCCTGGACGTTGCCGTCTTGGATAAACGAGCTTTTTACATTATGTCCCGCCTTTATTAGTCCTTTGTTATAACCGATGATGCCTCCGGAAATTTCAATAGATCCGTCAGCAATCAACTCGGCTCCTTCTACTCCGCCAACGACGCGAATGTCCCCGGCAGCGCTGATGCGAAAGCCTGACAGCACATTCCCGCGGACAACAACCGTTCCGACAAAATCGATATTTCCAACACCGTAATCGACGTCCCCGTTGATCTCATAGACCGGGAACACATTAAGCTTCCCCTTCTCCGTCCGCGTCACCAGCCCGTCGATGGCGGCATACATTGCGGTCTGTTCCGGGTTTACCACGACGTTCTTGCCGACCTTGAACCGCGCCTCTCTACCTTCGCGGCAAGGAATCGCTTCGCCCGTTACCGCCGTTCCGTTGCGTCCCGGAACCGGAGGCACCAGTTCTGCGATGAGTTGCCCTTTACGGACGTTATTAAGCCGCGTGATATCCTTTAAATCAACTTTACCGTCTTCCGTTTCAACAGGTCGATGTTGATTCTCCTCGTCGATGGGGACGGCATAGCGGATAAACCCGTTTTCCCCATGAATCGGTTCTTGTCCCATCGCGATCGGCGTTTTACTGAAAAAGTACTCCTTAGGATTCGCTGCAAATCGCTTGACGATATCCTCCTGAATTCCATACTTGATGCCTTCGCTTTGCAGGAAGTGAAGCAGTGTATCAGATGTACAGGAAAATTCATCTTCTTTCTTCATAAATTGCAGATAAGCTACCGTCTTATCATCGTTCAGTGTCACGCTTAAGATCTGCTTTAAATCATCCAATAGCTCCACGAAGCCGTCCCCCTCATCCATTTACTCGTTATAAGATCCTCCGTCAGTCTTCAGCCAGTAACAGATCACGCTGCTTCTCTAAGCTGCCCCGAAGGCGCAAAATCGCCTTAGAATGTAATTGCGAAATTCGCGAGGGTGACAAAGACATGACCTCGGCGATTTCGCTCAAGGATAAATCCTCATAATAGAGTAGGGAGACTACTGTACGTTCCTTCTCGGTCAACTTCTCAATCCCTTTCGCAAGGGATTCACGAAGATAGAACTCCCTAACCTTATAATCCGGGTTTTTTGCCTTTTCGTCAACGAGTAAAGTAAGACGAGTCTCCGATTCTTCTTCGCGGATAGGATCCTCCAGCGAGCATAGGGTCATCACGGCAACTTCCTGAAGCATACTTTGAAATTCCTTCTCGCTTACATTGAGATAGGAACTCATCTCAGCGTCAGTGACGGAGCGGAGATATTGCTGCTCTAAATGTTGATAACCTTCTTCGATTTTCTTGGCTTTCTCTCTCACGGATCGGGGAACCCAGTCCCCTTGCCGCAGGCCGTCCAAAATCGCCCCCCGTACCCGCCAAGATGCGTAGGTTTCGAACTGAGGTCCCCGTTTGTAGTCAAACTTTTCGACCGCATCGATCAATCCCATAACACCGTTGCTGGCGAGATCGTCCTTGGATACGTTTTTGGGCAAACCGACAGCGAGACGTCCTGAAACGTAGTCGACAATGGGCAGATATTTCTCGATAAGTTGTTTCTTGGCCTCTAAATCACCGTGCTCTTTCCAACTTTCCCAAAGGTCGGCATGATTTAGAGTGGATGTCTTCCGCTCGTTCAATTGCCTTCACCCTCCTTATTGTTCTGTCAGGTGACGAACGACCTTAACCAGCTCTTCAGGATCTTTGCCGTCAGGTGTCTTCACTAATTTTGGCGGATTTAGCGGCGCAAATTGCTTCTCCACATACGAAGCAGTCGGAGTTGGCTTTAACAGATCATTGAGCTGCTCGCTTTCGTCCGGCGTCAGCAAGTCGAGATTCGTGCCCTTGCCCTCCTCAGATGCGTGGTCAACCTCCGGAGCAGGAGCATAATCCCCTGGCATTTCCTTCAGGAACCCCAACATCCAGTTGGCCGCAAACGCCAACAGAAACCAAACGGCAAACGAAATAAGCCCTCGTACAAAGCTGGTCATGAACAAATTGTTTCCTGCCGAAACGGCATACGTAATTAGAAAACCGATAAAGCCCGACAACAAGTAATATCTCAATTTTCCTGGCATGGCTACAATTCCTTTATCCCCATTTGTACACTTCGCACATATAAGATCCCTGTCATGCTGTCCAGTTCGATCGTTCGGCCGTAATTGCCGCCCGTATCCTCTGCAAGCAATGGAATGCCGAGCTCAGACAGCTGCTCTTTACAGGACTCCACATTACGTGGACCAATCCGCATGGTGTCATTGCTGCCGGCAAAGGTAAACATTTGCGATCCTCCAGCCATCTTGGCTACCAGTCGGCTTGGCCCTGCACCAAGATCCAGCAGTTTCCGGTAGAGTGCCGGAATGGCTGTATCTGCATATTTAGCGATATTTAACGCCCCTTCCCGGGCGATGTCCGAGGAAGGCAACATCACATGCGCAAGACCGGCAATTTTAAGCTGCGGGTCGTATAAGGTTAATCCTACACAGGAGCCTAGGCCGGTTGTACGTATCAATCCCTGCTGAGTAATGACATTCAACTCGGCCATGCCTACCTTGACGACGTACTGCTCATCGATCATGATCAATTGGTACTCCAAGCGCTGCAAAAATTTTGGCGAATGAATCCGGATCCGGAATGAGGAAGAACTGACCTTCCACCTCATCTTGACCTTCAATAAATTTCGTGTCGATCAGCAGGGCGGAATCCCCCATTTCACCAAATTGCAGGAGTCCGTAACTCAAGATCGCACCCGCCATATCTAGAGCTAAAGCAGGTACAGTAGGCGACATTTGCAAGGAGGTGAAATCGGCGAGCGAGGATAAATACGAGCCGGCTAAAATATTACCGATTTCCGATAACGCCGACCATTCCATCTCAGAGAAGGTTTCACCATTATCCACCGTGATGCCGGCCAAGCGAGTCAGCAGCTTCTTCGCCGCTTCCGGGCTTAGGATGAAAAACAAATTGCCCGGCGCATCGCCTTCTACTCGGAAGAATACAGCCAGCACCAAGTTTTCCGCGCCGCCAACACGATCCGCAATCGCTTCAAACGGGAGCATTTGGACCATCGGAACGGCCATATCGATCGGCTTGTCCAGCAGCTTGGACAAAGCCGTAGCGGCATTTCCCGCCCCGATATTGCCGACCTCCTTCAAAATATCGATTTTGAAGTCTTCGAACCCTCTGAACAAATCCACGGTATTAGCCCTCTAAGCTTTCTAATTGAATAATTTCCTTCCGGCTGAGCACTTCCGACAAATTCAACATCACCAACAGCCGATCCTCGGAAATCCGAGCTACCCCATGCAGATATTTCGCTTTGATACCGCCAACAACATCCGGCGGCGAGTCGATCAAGTCGGTATTCAGGTCGATCACATCATTAGCAGAGTCAACGATGAAACCAACCTCCATTTCATTAGCCGAGACAATAATGATCCGGGTTTGATCCGTGTATTCCGTCTCCGGCAATCCAAAGCGGCCGCGCAAATCGATCACCGGAATGACGACGCCGCGCAGATTAATCACGCCTTTAACAAATGAATAGGTCTTCGGAACGCGCGTGATCGGCATCATGCGTTCGATCGTTTGGACTTTGTCCACGTCGATCCCGTATTCTTCATGCCCCAACTTAAATACGATAACTTTTAATTCCTCTCCCATGTGGAAACCCTCCCTTAGAGTGTATAACTGACCTTATTTAATGAAGGCGTTTGGATCGATGATGAGCGCTACCTGACCATCCCCCAAGATCGTTGCACCGGCAACCCCTTGAATCGAAGGCAGATATTTGCCCAGGTTCTTAATGACAATTTCGCTTTGGCCAATGAAATCTTCAATCGCTAGGGCAGCTAGCCGATCGCCTTTGCGGATCACGACGATTTCCGTTTCCTCTTCATCGCTCTCAGAGAAGCCCGGAATGTCAAACAGCTTCGCAAGCGACATGTAAGGAATATGGGTATCGCGATAAGCTACCATCGTATAACCGTGGACTTCTCGAATCTGGTCGCGCCGGATTAAGCCGGTTTCGACGATGGAGGATAACGGAATCGCATATTTTTCTTCCCCAACCTTAATGAGCATCGCCGAAATAATCGACAAAGTCAGTGGAAGCTGTACGGAAAATTTCGTGCCGACACCCAGCTTCGATTCCACCGAAACGACGCCGCTTAAGGATTCGATTTTGGATTTGACGACGTCAAGTCCAACCCCGCGTCCAGAAATATCGGAGATGACCTCGGCTGTACTAAAGCCCGGAGCGAACAAGAGCATGTACACCTGCTCGTCCGTCATCGAGGCAGCTTCGCTCTCCTTGACGATGCCGTTCTTAAGCGCTCTTTGCAGAACCTTATTACGGTCAATGCCGTGTCCGTCATCTTCGATTTCAATAAAGACATGGTTGCCGCTGTGGAAAGCCCGCAGCTGAATTGTCCCGGTTTCCGGTTTGCCTGCAGCAATCCGTTCAGCCGTAGATTCTACCCCATGGTCGACGGCATTCCGAAGCAAATGCACGAGTGGATCTCCAATTTCGTCGATGACCGTGCGATCCAGTTCGGTTTCGGCCCCTACGATGTTCAGATCGATTTTCTTGTCGAGCGATTTCGCCAGGTCGCGAACCATCCGCGGGAAGCGGTTGAACACGGTATCGACCGGAACCATCCGCAGCTTCAACACGATGTTCTGCAAGTCGCTGCCGACACGGCTCATATGCTCAACGGTTTCCGTTAAGTCGCTTCGTTTGACTTCGGTAGCCAGCTGCTCCAAGCGAGCACGGTCAATCAACAATTCGCTGAGCAGATTCATGAGCACGTCCAGCCGGTCGATATCTACCCGAATTGTACGGGCAGGAGCGGAGGCACCTCCAGCTGGGCGAGCATTTGCTTTTGCTTCAGGTGCTGCAGCTGGTTTAGCTGGAGCGGATTGGGCTTTGGTCTGAGCTGGAGCAGGAGCTGGCGCTGCAGCTTCGGCTGCCGCAGCTGCCTCCTTCGAACCGGCATTCAGTTGTGCCAAAGTTTCATGATCCAGCGCTGCAACTTGTGCCGTATCGATTTCCGACAGATTCATAATCATGCTTTGAATCTCGGCAGAATCTTTTTGAGTTATGTAATAAAGGGAAAAGCTTCGATCAAATTTCTCTTGCTCAATATCCTGTACAGATGGCGAAGACTTCACGATTTCCCCGAATCGTTCCAGGAGATCAAAGACGAGGTAGGCGCGTGCTGCTTTCAATTGACAATCCTCTCGGATCGCCACTTCAATGTACAACACTTTATGTCCTTCCGTGATGGACTGCTCCAAGACGGAAAATTGATATTGATCCAGTTGGATGGCCGATGCACTGTTCGCCGCGGATCCACCTGCTGCCGGCTTGCTTGCCGCCGCACTTCCGCCTTCCGCAAAATCCCCGCGTACGATGGATTGCAGCGCGTCAACGATTTCACTGACGTCCGCTTTCCCTTCGCCGCCTTGGGTAATGTCCTGCACCATCATTTGCAGCGCATCCAAGCTCTTAAACAGAGTGTCGAAGATAAACTCCTGCATTTTCAGCTTCTCGTTCCGGACGAGGTCCAGCACGTTCTCCATCTGGTGCGTGAGCGAGGACAAATCCTCGAACCCCATCGTCGCTGCCATCCCCTTCAGCGTATGCGCCGATCGGAAGATGACTTGAACGATGCTGATATCCTCAGGGTTGTTTTCCAGCTCCAACATTTTTTCGTTTAATGATTGCAAATGATCGTTCGACTCATCGATAAACATGGATAAATACTGATTCATGTCCATGGTGAGGCACCTCCTCCAAGAGATTCCGTTAATAACTCATTTTCGTGGTGAGCTAAAAAAGGGTTAGGATCTTTACAAGCTGGCTTTTTTAGCTACTTCTTGTACAAGCTTAGGGCCAATCTCGTATAGCGGTAATACATGGCTGACGCATTTCAGTTCGATTGCCGAGCGCGGCATACCGAATACGACGCACGTCTCTTCGCTCTCGGCAATAGTGGAAGTCACACCAGCGTCATAAAGCCGCTTCATGACTTTCGCCCCGTCGCTGCCCATCCCCGTTAGCAGTACAACATGACGTTTCAGTGCTTGCAGCGGGAGCAGCGATTCATACAAGACGTCCACCGAAGGTCGATGTCCGTTACATGGCTTGTCGGTCGTCAAATGGACGCGATAACCGCCTGTCGGACTTGGTACGACGTTCATATGGAAACCTCCCGGAGCAATGTATGCCGTCCCACTTTGCAGCTCCTGGCCTTGCTCTGCCTCAACGACGTTGAGTTCGCATAAGCTGTTCAACCGCTGAGCGAGCGACTTGGTAAAGTTTGGCGGCATGTGTTGCACGATGACGATTGGCGCCGGAAAGTCCCCGGGGATTTTCTCCAAGACGGCTTTAAGCGCCTTGGGGCCCCCGGTTGAAGTACCGATCGCAACGAGATCGGTGAACTCCCCTGCAGGGCGTACGGAACGGGGACGCCCTCTGCTGGCATCGCCGCTCGTCTTCTCCCGAGCGGCGGCCACTTCCGCCGCCGGCTCATGCCTTGGCGGCGATGCGGGCTTGGCCGGCGGGGCGGCATGTGCTGTTCCAACCC
>NZ_JAWDJI010000056.1:0-15374 GCF_032465655.1 Paenibacillus sp. 3LSP
GCAGCGTGCCGACCGTCGCTCGCATTTTTGCTCTCGCGCCACGTGCTCAGGCAGATTTAAAACCGAGGGCTTGACAAAAACGTTCATAGCAACGGACTCCAGCGGCCTTATTCCGCATAAATCCCGCAAGAGACAAGCAATTTGGGGCAAATAACGTCATCTGTGTCCGTTAGATTTGAGACAGCCCGTTTTCCAATACATTAACGTCTCTAGAGTCCGTTAGAAGCAAGTCGCACAATCAGCACGTTCAGCCAAACCCGTTTACATTTCCGTCGGCTGCTTCTCACGCAGCTGTTGCTTGAGCTCCCGGACTTCGCCGCGCAACTGCTCAATCTCACGCTGCATCTCGCGCATTGCGTCGACGACTGGGTCCGGCAGTTGATGGCTGAGCCGATCCAGACGTTTGCCGTCCTGGCGAACCACTCGGCCCGGGATGCCAACCACGGTGCTGCCGGCAGGCACTTCCTTCAGAACCACCGAGTTTGCTCCGATGTTCGCCTGATCTCCGATCTTAAACGACCCCAGGACCTTCGCCCCCGAACCGATCACGACATTGTTGCCGACGGTTGGATGCCGTTTGCCTTTTTCCTTTCCGCTGCCGCCCAGCGTGACTCCCTGATAGATAACCACATCGTCCCCGATTTCGCAAGTTTCTCCAATGACGACGCCCATGCCATGGTCGATAAACAGCCGATTGCCGATTCGCGCCCCGGGATGGATCTCAATGCCGGTAAAAAACCGACTCACCTGCGAAATGATGCGTGCCGTTGTATACCAGCGGTGACGATAAAAAAAGTGCGCAATCCGGTGGCTCCAAATCGCATGCAGACCGGAATAGGTAAAGATCACTTCGAACCAGCTGCGTGCCGCAGGGTCATTGTCGAACACCGCCTGAATATCGGATCGGATTCTCTTGAACATAGTCTTCCCCACCTTCTTTTCCTATCGCAAACAGAATTAAAAAAAACGTCCCTGCAGCTTACGCTGCAGAGACGCCTGACGACGTGGTTCCACTCTGCTTTGGATGAGTTCGCCTTTAGGGGCGGTTGATGTCCATTACAGGCTCAACCAAGCTTTGCTCTTAAGGTGACTCCTCCCTCTTAAAGTCCTTAACGCGGACAAAACGGCGAAAGCTACCTCGCCTTATTCAAGGCGTGTTCGCATTCGCGGCTCCCGGGTGCATTTCCGCCAGCACATATCCAGATAACTTCCAGCCTGGTATCTTCTTTGCGTGGTCCGCTCTGAAGGGTCCCGGTTATCCTCTCTGGTCGATACGGCTGATCGCGTACTTCTCCCGATCTATGCCATTTTGGCTCTAAAGACGGCGGTCTGCCGCCATGGTTCTAGTTGCAAGGTCTATCTGCATTAATATTACCTAATGGACGTCCTACTGACAATGGTAGCCCGGAAAAAATGTATCCCTTCTAACGCTGATCACAGACGTTATTCGAGCAAAAAGAGGGTACATTCAGGGCTAACGCTTGCCAGACACCTTATTCCTTGATTTCAGCAAGGAAATGGGCCTAATTTGCCACAATAAGCACTCTGATAAGCGTTAGAACAGAAAATCGGTCCGTTTCGCCTAAATAAGTGCTGTGGCAAGCGTTAGCGCAATTGTACTATGCGTCGTGCGCACAAGCCAGCCGGATACGGGGGCGACTTGGACAGCCTTAGGCAACCTTGGCCGGCCCGCCCGGGCCGTGTTGCCCACACTGAGCTTTCCTACGCCGCCCTACAAAGCAGCGATCCGCGCCTTCAACCGCTCAATGACCTTGTCCCGGCCCAGCAGGAAAATCGTCTGGTTCAAGTCACGGCCGTGCATTTGCCCGGTCAGTGCCACGCGGATCGGCATGAACAAGCCTTTTCCTTTGCTGCCCGTCTCCTTCTGCACCTCTTTGATGGCAGCGCCGATGTTCTCCTCGCTGAAGTCGGCAAGGCCTTCCACCTTAGCCAAGAACGTCGACAGCACGTTTGGTACTTGCGGCTCGGCCAGCACGGCAGCGGCTTCTTCGTCCACCGACAGCTCGCTGCGGAAGAACAACTCCGACAGCTCCACGATGTCTGAAGCGGCCGTCATTTGCTCTTGATACAACGCCACAAGCGCCTCGGCCCATGCTTGCTGCTCCGGCGACAGCTCCGCCGGAAGCCGTCCTGCCTGTTGCAAATGCGGGATGGCCAGCGAAGCGATCCGCTTCGGATCGGCGTTCTTGATGTAATGATTGTTCAGGTGCGCCAGCTTGTTCGTATCAAACACCGCCGGGCTGCGCGATAAACGGTTCGCATCGAAGATCGAAATCAGCTCATCCTTGCTGAAAATCTCCTCTTCCCCTTCCGGCGACCAGCCAAGCAGGGCGATAAAGTTAAACATCGCTTCTGGCAAATAACCGAGTTGATCGTACTGCTCGATAAATTGAATGACCGATTCGTCGCGTTTGCTTAGCTTTTTGTGGTTCTCCCCGACGATCAGCGTCATGTGCCCAAATACCGGCGGTTCCCAACCAAACGCATCATAGATCATTAACTGACGAGGCGTATTGGACACGTGGTCCTCCCCGCGCAGTACGTGCGTGATGTTCATCAGATGATCGTCCAGCACAACGGCGAAGTTGTAGGTCGGAATGCCATCTTTTTTCACAATGACAAAATCTCCGCTGACGTCGGATTCAAACGAAATTGGCCCTTTCACCAAATCGTCGAACTTAAACGTACGGCCTTCCGGTACACGGAAACGAATGCTGTATTGGCGGCCTTCCGCGTCGTACGCAGCCAGTTGCTCCGGCGTCAGATGACGGCATTTCCCGGAGTATTTCGGCGTCTCTCCGCGCGCCATTTGTTCTTCGCGTTCTTTTTCCAGTTCCTCTTCCGTACAGTAGCAACGATAAGCCAGCCCCCGGTCCAGCAGATCTTGCACCAGCGGGCGATACAAATCCAGACGTTCTGTTTGCCGGTACGGTCCGTAGTTTCCACCGACATCCACGCTTTCGTCCCAGTCCATGCCCAACCACTTGAGGTAGGTCAGCTGGTTCTCCTCACCGCCGGCCACATTGCGCTTCACGTCCGTATCTTCGATGCGGACGATGAATTTGCCTCCGTGATGTCTGGCGAACAAATAATTAAACAACGCCGTTCTGGCGTTCCCGATATGTAAATGACCCGTTGGACTCGGCGCATAGCGCACGCGTACTTCAGCCATTCCAATCCCCTCCCTAATTTTATGACGTTGCCGTCAAGGCTCTATCCTTATAGTTAGCGAAAATATAACCTCACAAGCTTATGATGATAACACATTCTGAACCAGACAGACAACGCATTGTGCCGCAATGCCTTCACCGCGTCCGGTAAATCCGAGTTGCTCGGTGGTCGTAGCTTTTACATTAATGAGCCCCGGCTGTGCACCCAGCGTGCGGGCAATAACCTCCACCATTTGCGGGATGTACGGAGCCATTTTCGGCTTTTGTGCAATGATCGTTGCGTCCAGATTGCCGATGCGATAGCCTTTCTCAACTGCCATATCCCATACGTGCTGTAACAACACCACGCTGTCTGCGTCTTTAAACGCTGGATCGGTATCCGGGAAGTGGCGGCCGATATCTCCTAACCCCAGCGCTCCCAAAATGGCGTCGCTGATCGCATGCAACAACACGTCGGCGTCCGAGTGCCCCAGCAAGCCTTTCTCATACGGGATATGCACCCCGCCGATTATACACGGCCTGCCCTCCACGAGCTGATGCACGTCAAAGCCTTGTCCTACTCTAAACATCCTTCTACCCTCTCCCAGTCATCTTTTAATCACGAAGCAACTCGAGAAAGTGAACTCGACATCGAATCTTGAATTCAGTCAGTCGAAGCGTATGCTTTCGAAGTATGTTTCCTGCGGAAACATTTGAGTTGCTCACGTAGGATCTACCTACGCTCCGCTACTCGCTCCTTCCTTCATCCAACCTTCTCGGTGCTTAAAACCTGACTATCTTTTAATCACGAAGCCGTCTCTTCCTCCGGACAAACTCCGCATAATCCAGGTCCTCAGGCGTCGTGATTTTAATATTGTCATAGGCCCCTTCCACCAGCTTGACGGGGATGCCCAGCCGTTCGACCAGCATCGCGTCGTCCGTACCGACGAAGCCTTCCGCCACGGCCCGCTCATGGGCCGCCAGCAGGTCGGTACGCCGAAAAGCCTGCGGTGTCTGTATCGCCCACAGGCTGCGCCGATCCGGGGTCGCTGCGACAAAGCCCTGCGCGTCCGCCTGCTTGATCGTATCCTTCACCGGTACGGCGAGGACGGCCGCGCCATGCGTTCTGACGGCTTCGCAGCAAGCCGTGATTTGCTCACTCGTGACAAAAGGGCGGACGCCGTCATGCACCAGTACCCAAGGAGTGCTGAGATGCAGCAAGCCTTGGCGTACCGAGTCTTGACGCTCAGCCCCGCCCGGAATAACCTGTATTTGTTCGCCTATGCCATATTCGGTAATCCATGACCGGCACCGGTCCACATCTTGCTTCCCGGTAACAAGCACGATTTGCGAGATCCATGGATGACGCCGAAACACCTCCAGCGTATGAATAAAGATCGGCTTCCCGTCCAGCAGAAGATACTGCTTACTCTCTGCCGTCCCCATTCGTGTGCCGCGGCCTGCCGCCACCACGATGACTCCCGTATCGCCGCTTGCTTGCAACCCTGTCATGATCTGCCTCACCTTTAACTGAATTCAACCGCACCGCAACCAAACGCAGCGCAGTTAATTCCATCATACCGAATTACTGGGCTTTTTCCAACAGTTTTGGTTTGGCAAAAATCATTCGTCCCGCCGAGGTCTGCAGCACGCTGGTCACCAGCACTTCGGTAATGGTGCCGATGTAGTCGCGTCCGCCTTCGACGACGATCATCGTCCCGTCATCCAAGTAAGCGACCCCTTGTCCATGCTCCTTGCCGTCCTTGATCACCTGAACCATAATTTCTTCACCAGGCAGCACGACCGGTTTGACCGCATTGGCCAAATCGTTAATGTTCAGCACAGATACGCCCTGCAGCTCACACACCTTGTTGAGGTTAAAATCGTTGGTTACGACCTTCCCTTGCAGAACCTTGGCTAGTTTGACGAGCTTGCTGTCCACCTCGGAGATTTCCTCGAAATCCCCTTCATAAATCATCACTTTCACATCCAGTTCTTTCTGGATTTTGTTCAGGATATCCAGCCCCCGCCGCCCGCGGTTTCGCTTGAGCAAATCCGAGGAATCGGCGATATGCTGAAGCTCCTCCAGCACGAACTCCGGGATGACAATCGTTCCTTCGATGAAGCCGGTTTTACAGATGTCGGCAATCCGTCCGTCAATAATCACGCTCGTATCCAAAATTTTGTGTTCCTCAGCCCAACGCTCCTCTTCCGGAGCAGGTGTCCCCCACTTCCCGGATTTCCAAAGCGAGGACAGTTCTTCCTTCTTCGCCAGCCCAACGTAAAGCCCAATGTAACCAAACAGCGCCGATACCGCGAATTGCGCCATGCTCTCCAGCGTGCCGAGCCAGGACAGCAGGGGGTAGACCATTAAGGAAAGAAGAAGTCCCGCAGTCAATCCGGCCGCACCGGCAGCCATTTCATTCATCGGGATTCGCGTTAAAGCAGCGATCCACGTTTTTACTTTGGAAGAAACGACGTCTGCAGCCATAGAGAACAGGAACAAGAACAGTAGCGCACCGGCCGCAGCCCAGATTAAATTCGCTGCGATCGGGTTCATTTCGCGAAACCAGTCGCTCGCAGCCCCCGGCAACACACCGGACAAGCCGCCGGTTGTATAACCGAACCAGGCCCCGCATAAACCAGCTAAAATCATCGAGTATTTTTTCAGCACGTCTCTCTTCACCTCCTGAATAAGTATCTTCTTTAGCCAGTATGAACCAATTTCAAAGCACCTAATCGTGGACCTCTATTTTTTTCCAAAAAAGTACCAACGAAAATCCGAATGCGCCCCATAACGATGGGATTTCAGGTTGATCTTGAAGGAAAAGGTGGAATATAATGAATTCAATTCATAATATTGAGGTGGATGGAAAATGAGCGCACCAAGCCTACAGTCTTTTCAAGAACAAGTTTCTGAACTGTTGCTACGTCACCGCAGCCTGTTGGATGTCTTGTCGAAAATGGGACAAACCAACGCCGCTGCCGTCCGTTCTGTAACCAAATCCGTAACCGAATGCGGTTGCATCGAGCTGCACGCCACCAAGCAAGACTTCGAGCCAGGCATGAATTTGCAACAAGCCAAGGAAACGATCGCCAAGCACGTCCATGGGGAACTGTGCGAGAATTGCCGGGATGTCATCACCAATGAGCTTGGACGCAACCTTTTCTATATGTCCGCCCTTTGCAATTTGCTGGATATTAACATGGAAGAGATCGTGGAGCGTGAATCGCAGAAATGTGCCACGCTGGGTTTTTTTAACTTATCGTAAGGGGTTCTTGTACTTAGGTTATGGGGAACATGCAATTGTAAAAGAGGAAATCAAAAAGGCATCGATCCTTTCCGCCCGCGGAGATCCATGCCTTTTTCTTATTAGTGAAGTTGTGGGTTGCCCTTATCGTTTGGGACGATACACTTCTTGAGCGTCATTATCTTCATCGTCCTGATGTTTGCGGCGAAGCAGTCGGTTGATGTTCTGCCGAAGACCGTATGCCGCGTAAATCACCAACGGGATAAAAATCAACTTGGCGGTCTGATCCGGAAATACGACGGCGATCACCACTGCAAAAATCACAACCAGCGGCGTATACATAATGGTTCGCTTCGGTAGGCCGATCTTCTTGAAATTCGGATATCTGACTGTGCTAATCATCAAATACGATAACAGAAGCATAGATACCACGAAGTAGGGCGCCGAAATTTCCCGGTAAAACAACGATAGTGTTGCCAGAACTCCACCTGCAGCCGGAATCGGCAACCCGATGAAGTATCCTGGAGCTCCCTTCTGAACGTTAAACCGGGCCAGCCGCAACGCCCCGCACATCGGGAAGATGATCGTCACTGCCCAAGCGACGCCGGAAGGAATGCTGTGAAAGGAAATCATGTACATAATCAGTGCTGGAGCCAAACCAAATGAAATGAGATCCGATAAGGAATCGAGCTCTTTGCCGAACTCGCTTTGGGCGTTCAGAGCACGGGCAACCCGTCCGTCTAACCCATCGAGCAGCATCGCGACAATTACCATAATGGCGGCCAAGCTAAATCGGCCTTCCATTGCCAGCAGAATCGCCAGCGTTCCGAGAACCATGTTACCTAAGGTAAACAGGTTCGGAAGGGATTTTGTAATCATCTCTTCACCTCGAGTAGATATTCCTGAACCATTCATTGATGATAGGTGATTTAGATTTGTCTGTCAATGAATACCTGTTCTTGCAAGCGTTTGAGCCCCTCTTTGATGGAGCGTGCTCGCACTTCGCCGATCCCGTCAACTTCATCCAATTCCTCAATGCTGGCCATCATCACATTGGGTAAACGGCCAAACCGTTCGACCAGGTTGTGAATGATGACATTCGGCAAACGCGGAATTTTGTTCAACACCCGATACCCGCGCGGTGAGATCAACTCCTCTGAAGTTGCGGCGGAAGAAGGATAGCCCAAAAGCTTCGTAATATGGTTATCATCCAGCAGTTCATCGTCGGTGGAGCGCTTCAGCCCCATAATAATTTCTCGAATCGCTTCATCGCTGTCATCCTTGGCATAGTCCTTATACAACAGCCAGGCCTCTTCCTCCATGTTGCTGACCAGCTCCTCCATCTGCATACTGATCAGACGTCCCTCGGTTCCCAATTCATTGATGAACCGTTTGATCTCCATTTTGATCCGGATGACCATTTCCACCCGTTGAATGACGTTGATCACCTCTGGCAAGGACACAAGCTCCTCGAACTCGGAAGCTGTCAGGTTCGTTAAGGCTTGATTCAGAACGGAGCGGTATTTCTCCAACGTCTGAATCGCCTGGTTCGCCTTCGTTAGGATCACGCCGATCTCCTTCAGGGCATATCGTAATCCCCCTTGGTACAGCGTGATAATGTTCCGGCGCTGGGAGATGGATACAACCAGCTTACCGGTCTGTTTGGCCACCCGTTCAGCCGTACGGTGCCGAATCCCTGTTTCCGAGGAAGCGATCGAGGAGTCGGGGATCAGTTGAGTATTGGCATACAGTATCCGCTTCAAGTCTTCACTAAGGATAATGGCTCCGTCCATTTTGGCCAGTTCATAGAGATAGTTCGGCGAGAAATCACAGTTGATGGAGAAGCCGCCCTCAACGACTTCCATGACCTCCGGGCTGTAACCAACCACAATCAGACCACCGGTTTTGGCCCGTAACACGTTCTCGAGTCCGTCACGAAAAGCCGTTCCCGGTGCGACAAGTTTCAGCAATTCGTTCATTTTCTCTGCATGGGTAGTTTCCTTCATCATCTAATGCCCCCTAATCTAACGCAACAGCTAGCGCATCTGCAACGGTATTTACACCTATTAATTCAATCCCTTGCGGACCTTTCCACCCTTTCATGCTCTTCTCCGGCAAAATGACGCGTTTAAAGCCCAGCTTGGCCGCTTCTTTCACGCGTTGCTCCGCCCGGGAAACCGCCCGTACTTCGCCGGTCAACCCCACTTCTCCAAAGAAAACATCATACGGCTTCGTTGGGAGGTCGCGGAAGCTTGAGGCTACACTTACCGCGATGGCCAGATCAACCGCCGGTTCATCCAGCTTCACCCCGCCGGCCAGGTTGACGTAAGCGTCCTGATTTTGCAGGAACATCCCCATTCGCTTCTCAAGGACGGCGATGATCAGGTTCATCCGCTGATAGTCTACCCCCGTGGCCATCCGTCTTGGCGAAGGAAAATGGGTGGCGGAAATCAAGGCCTGCAGCTCGACCAGCATCGGGCGCGTCCCCTCCATGCTGGCTACAACGGTGGAGCCCGCCACGCCGAGCGGTCGCTCGGATAAAAACAGCTCCGACGGATTCGCTACCTCCGCCAGGCCGGATTCGTTCATTTCAAAAATCCCTATTTCATTCGTCGAACCAAAGCGGTTCTTCACGGCCCGCAGCAGCCGATAGGAATGATGCCGTTCGCCTTCGAAATACAATACGCAATCGACCATATGCTCCAGCAGACGCGGTCCGGCGATCGCCCCTTCCTTGGTCACGTGACCGACCAGAACCGTAGCGATGCCTTGCCCTTTGGCAATTCGCATAAACCTCGCTGTACATTCCCGCACCTGGGATACACTTCCGGGAGCGCTAGTCACTTCCGGCAAGTAAACCGTCTGGATCGAATCGATCACCAGGAAGTCTGGTTTAACTTGTTCGATCGCTTCTTCGATCCCGTCCATGCTGCTTTCGCACAAGACGAACAGTTCCGCAGACAAGGCTCCCAGCCGTTCCGCCCGTAACTTCGTCTGGCGGACAGATTCCTCCCCTGAGATATACAAGACTCTCAGGCCGCTGCGTGCCATTTCGTGCGAAGTCTGCAGCAACAGGGTCGATTTCCCGATACCGGGGTCTCCCCCGACCAGGACCAGCGAGCCCGGTACGACACCGCCGCCAAGCACCCGGTTTAATTCCCCGATGCCTGTTTGAATTCGCGGTTCTTTGCCGCTCTCTATATTTATGATCGATTCCGGCTTTTCTTTCGCATGAAAAATCCCGGAAGTCATCCCCTGCGTTTTGACGGGCTTCTCCACTTCCTCGACCATGGAGTTCCAAGCGCCGCAACCCGGGCATTTTCCATACCATTTGGGCGATTCATAACCGCAATCGGAGCATAAAAACTTATGTTTTACTTTAACCATTTATCTCTCCTTCTCGCCTCTGCAATATTTAACAGACTTAGCAGACACCGTATCTTTAGGGTTACTAAAATTTTACCACCCTTTCGCTTGGATCGAAAGCTATGGAGGTTACGGCCGCCATGGCGGCAGGATTCAAAAAAGGCAGCCCCAAAGCATCGCTTTGGAAGCTGCCTTTCAATTATTTCATCGGCTTTAACGTTACGGATTTGTAGGATTTACCAACATTTTTTTACACAAGTTACGCATTTTTGATGAACGTTCCCGTACGTTCGACCTTCAATTCGCCATTTTCTTCGTCAATCGTCAACGAATCGCCTTTCTTCACGTTACCGGTCAACAGTTCTTCGGACAGGCGATCTTCGATATGCTTCTGAATTGCCCGGCGGAGCGGACGTGCCCCGTACGCAGGATCGTAGCCCACTTTAGCCAGGAACGCCTTCGCCCGATCTGTCAGCGTGAAGTCAACATCGTATTCGCGCAGGCGTTTACGCAGTTCTTCGGACATCAGGGTGACGATTTGACCGATATGTTGCTCCTCGAGCGAATGGAAGACGATAATTTCGTCGATCCGGTTCAGGAACTCCGGACGGAAGCTCTTCTTCAGCTCTTCCATCACTTTGCCCTTCATGTTCTCGTAATCCGCGCCCGCATCTTGAACCGCCGTGAATCCGAGACGTGTATTGCGTTTGATCGCATCAGCGCCCACGTTCGAGGTCAAGATGATCAGCGTATTGCGGAAATCCACTACGCGGCCCTTGGAGTCGGTCAACCGGCCGTCTTCCAACACCTGCAACAGGATGTTAAATACTTCCGGATGTGCCTTCTCGATTTCGTCCAACAGGACAACGGAGTACGGTTTGCGGCGTACTTTTTCAGTCAGCTGACCACCTTCTTCATATCCGACATATCCTGGAGGCGCACCGACAAGACGAGCGGTGGAGTGTTTCTCCATGTACTCAGACATATCGATCCGGATTACCGCGTTCTCATCGCCAAACATCGCTTCGGCCAGTGCGCGAGCAAGCTCGGTTTTACCTACCCCAGTTGGACCCAGGAAGATAAAGGAGCCCATCGGACGCTTCGGATCTTTAAGTCCCGCGCGTGCCCGGCGGATCGCCCGGCTGACCGCCTTTACGGCTTCCTCTTGACCGATAACGCGCTCATGCAGGATTTTCTCCATGTTGAGCAAGCGTTCGGTTTCCTCTTCCTTCAGCTTGTTCACCGGAATTCCTGTCCAGCTGGCAACAACTTGAGCGATATCCTCCGGCGTCACTTCGGAATCGGTCCGTCCTTGTTTCTCTTTCCATTGATTCTTCGTCATGTCGAGCTCTTCACGAATCTTCTGTTCTGTATCGCGAAGCGCTGCCGCTTTCTCGAACTCCTGGCTTTGCACCGCGGCGTCTTTCTCCTTGCGGATATCCTCCAGGCGGCTTTCCAGTTGTTTCAGATTCGGCGGTACCGTGTAAGAGTTGAGCCTTACTTTAGACCCCGCCTCGTCGATCAGGTCGATCGCTTTATCCGGCAGGAAGCGGTCTTGGATGTAGCGGTCGGACAGTTTGACCGCTTGCTCGATCGCTTCGTCGGTAATTTTCACCCGATGGTGCGCTTCATAGCGATCACGCAGTCCGTGCAGAATTTGGATCGCTTCTTCGACCGATGGCTGATCTACTGTGATCGGTTGGAAACGACGTTCCAGCGCGGCGTCTTTTTCGATATATTTCCGGTATTCATCCAATGTAGTTGCACCGATGCATTGCAGCTCGCCGCGAGCCAGCGCCGGCTTCAAGATGTTCGAAGCGTCAATCGCGCCTTCTGCGCCGCCTGCCCCGATCAGCGTATGCAACTCGTCGATAAAGAGGATGATGTTCCCGGCTTGACGGATTTCGTCCATGATCTTCTTCAGACGGTCCTCAAATTCGCCGCGATACTTCGTACCGGCAACGACGGAGCCCATATCCAGGGTCATGACGCGTTTGTCACGCAGCGTCTCCGGAATTTCGTTGTTAATGATCTTTTGCGCGAGACCTTCCGCGATGGCGGTTTTCCCGACGCCCGGTTCCCCGATTAGCACCGGATTGTTCTTCGTCCGGCGGCTGAGCACTTGAATTACCCGTTCGATTTCTTTACTGCGGCCAATCACCGGATCCAAATTGCCCTCTTTCGCCGCAGCCGTCAAGTCACGGGCCAAGCTGTCCAGCGTTGGGGTATTCACGTTCGTTGGAGTGCCGTGATGGCTGGATACGGCCTCACTGCTGCCCAGCAGCTGCAGCACTTGCTGACGCGCTTTGTTCAAGCTGATGCCCAGGTTGTTCAGCACGCGGGCCGCTACGCCTTCCCCTTCACGAATCAGGCCGAGCAAAATATGCTCTGTCCCAACATACGTATGGCCGAGTTTACGCGCTTCATCCATAGACAGTTCGATCACTTTCTTGGCACGCGGTGTATAAGCGATATTGGTCGGTTGCTCTTGTCCGCGACCGATGAGCGTTTCCACTTCATCCTGTATTTTCTCAAGTCCCAGACCCAATCCGATCAATGCTTTGGCGGCGATGCCTTCGCCTTCACGGATCAAACCGAGCAGTACGTGTTCTGTTCCGATATTATTATGTCCGAGTCTTACGGCTTCTTCTTGAGCTAGTGCCAACACCTTCTGCGCACGCTCCGTAAATCTTCCAAACATCATCTTCTCCTACACCTCCATAGTTGGTACTACCCGTTATTTCCCCATTCGTTCCCGAATGAGTTTGGCGCGGTACATATCCCGTTCCGCCGGGGACATGCTGCTGCTGAATTTCTTCTGCAAAAAACCGGGTTGCGTCATGACGTTCAATTCATTTAGCGCTTGAGTAGATACACCTTCGATCAACCCTAAGTCAACGCCAAGTCGTACATCCGACAGCCGCTGGGCGGCTTCCTTCGAGTCGATGATGTACGCCTGGGACAAAATCCCGTAAGAGCGCATCACCCGGTCCATCATGCGCAGCCGCGATTCGCTGATCAGCTTCTCACGCGCCGTTTTCTCATGCTGAATGATCTGAAGAACCACGCCGTATAAATTTTCAATGATCTCAGATTCGCTTTGTCCTAGTGTAATCTGATTTGAGATTTGAAACAAGTTACCCATCGCTTCACTGCCTTCGCCGTAGATCCCGCGGACGGTTAAACCGACCTGCGATACCGCTGATAAAATGCGGCCGATCTGCTGCGTCAGCACCAGTGCCGGTAAATGCATCATGACCGAAGCACGAAGTCCGGTACCTACATTTGTCGGACAGCTGGTTAAGTACCCGCGCCGGTCGTCGAAGGCATAGTCCACATGGGATTCGAAAATGTCGTCGATTGCCGTCGCTTTTTCCCATGCCTCTTGAACCTGGAGTCCCGGATATAAACACTGAATGCGCAAATGATCCTCTTCATTCACCATAATGCTCAGGCTCTCATCTTCGCTGATGAAGACCGCTCCATTTCTGGAGTCGTTCGCCAGATTTGGACTGATCAAATGCTTCTCAACCAGTACTCGTTTATCCAATTCATCCAAGTCTGCCAGATGCACCGGGTATAGCTTGCCGTGAGCCTGGAGTGCTTTATCGCTCAGAACCCCCTGCAGCAGATTCAGCACCTCTTCCGATTGCGTGTTGGTGGCCAACATCGGGAAGGGATGGTGCAGGATGTTGCGGGCGATCCGTACCCGGCTGCTTATGACGATATCGGATTCTTTCCCTTTGCGGCTCATCCATTCGCTCAGCGGCTGTTCGGTAAATCGGAGATTGGTCACCCTACATCCCTCCTATTCTGCAGATAAGTTCTTCTCAAGCTCACGAATTTGGTCCCGCAGGGCTGCAGCTACCTCAAATTCCTCTTGGAGAATTCGGTATTGCAGCTCACGGCGAAGATCATCGAGCTTACGTTTGACTTGAATATGACCGCCGATCCGTTTCGGCACCTTCCCAACGTGGACGGTATTGCCGTGGACCTTCTTAAACAACGGATCTAGACGATCATTGAAATATTTGTAACAAGAGCTGCACCCAAAACGCCCGATTTTGCTGAACTGGGAATACGTCATACCGCATTCTTCGCAGCGCAGATGTTCTGGTGTGCTGTGCCCGGAGATCTGACCTTTGGTCGCCGGACCTAAATCAAGGAAGCCCGACAGCAGGTTATGAATCGAAAAGCCGCCCGAGGTGCCGGGAATCAGCTCCCCTTTTTCCCTGGCGCAGGTTTCACAGAAGTGAAACTCCGTTTTCTCGCCATTCACGATTTTCGTAAAATGCAAGGTTGCCGGGCGTTTGCCGCATTCTTGGCATTGCATCGCACGTCCCTCCTTACGGGATAGACTAAAGACAGCAGATCCTTCAACCTGTATTGGTGTTACATCATGTAGTTAACTCAACAATGAGATCAACATCGCTCGCATCAGTCTTGCCCGGATCTGGTCGCGATACGGCAGCTTCACTGCCAGCACATCGCGGGATATCGCCGAGCGCATCATTGCGGCCTCCCGAGGGGTTAAAACCCGGGCTTCTTCCAAGCGATAAATCAATCCTTCCGCCGCAGATTGCCCGATCTCTTCCCCAATCGTTTCATGCAAGTGGGTGTGCAGCGATGATGGTCCCGGCAGTTGCAGGCGCCGAATCCGAACATAACCGCCACCGCCGCGCTTGCTCTCGACCAGATACCCCTTCTCCAGAGTAAAACGGGTGCTGATGACATAGTTAATTTGCGACGGCACGCAGGAAAATTGGTCGGCAAGTTCGTTACGTTGAATCTCTATAATCCCCTCAGGACTTTCATGCAAAATACTCTTGAGATATTTTTCGATGATATCGGAGATATTACGCATCACTCATCCTCCATTATTCCATACGTGTATCTCATGTTGCGGTTTGACACCACTAAAAGTCGTCAAGAATGGATGCGCGTCTTGGCTTGGAGGCACATCGCAATCGTCAAAATCGGTTGCTTGCCATGGGCGAAGAGGCACATTGCAAGCTCAAACAGATGCTGTCCTAATTTAAGTGCAGCGTACCGGATGCCGGGAATCACCGATAAGGAGAATCATGATCCGGTTCTGTTGACTTTGACTTTCTTTGACTTTATAAACATTATACCATAATTTGATGATTTGCCAAGAGGGGCTACAGTTTCAGTTTCAGTTTCAGTTTCAGTGTGGACTTTGCGCTTACAAAATATTCGTGCTAAAGCGTATGAGAACCTTGCACGGTTGGTGCTTATTGGACATGTGTGGTCTTTCTCTTTTTGTGTGCGATTCCTGCAAAAATACAGTTATTTTGAGCTGGAATCGCTGTTTTTCCTGAAATAACTGCAAAAGTGCCACTAGCCTTGCACCAAACCTGACATGAGAAATTACAGAAAAATTGTTTGTAAAATATCCTAAATATGGTTGCTATTACTGGTATTCTTCTGGTTGCTCATAAAAAAATCTCCTATTGTTAAGGTGTAGGCATGTTACCCACTCCATAACAGAAGGAGACCATAGCATGGGTAACAATAACTCAAAATCAGTCATTTGTAAATGCCTAAATTTGCTGAATGTCGGAGAATA
>NZ_JAWDJI010000057.1:0-12654 GCF_032465655.1 Paenibacillus sp. 3LSP
TGCTGAATTCCTTTTAATTATGCTCAAAACACCCTGACTTTTTCAGGGGAAACTACCTAGGAAAAGGATTGCACCCCTATCTAAAATCGAATATGTTTAATTATGACATGTATCGAAAAGTAGGAGGGCGTTGATGCGCGTAAAGTATAAAGTGGCACCCCAGGTTTTTGACATCCCCTACAGCCCAAGGCAGCGAAAGTGGGCGATCATCCTCTCAGTTTTCATTACCGTCGTGTCGTTGATTACATTACCGTTTGGAATGATTGAACTTCCACATAAAGATCAATATTTATCGGCCATTGTTGGCTGCATTATTTTCGGCAATTTGTTAACCGCCATTACCATGTATAGTCAGTACCGAGCTTCCGGTCTACCGGCTTTGCTAGTTATCTTCTGCACTTATTTGTTCGGCTGTTTCATGTCACTCTTGTACGTCTTGACCTTTCCGAGTCTCTTCATCAACATCGCGGATGTTGAAGCGATTAAGGAGCAAACGGCGGGATGGGTGTGGGTGATGTGGCATGTGGGAATTACCCTGGGGATCTGGGGATATGCCTTTGTAGGTCGAAAGTGGTCTGCTCCCTTAAAGTCGAAGAAGCAGATCGTTCGATCTGGCACGGCGGGCATTGTCATTACCTTGTTCCTTGTATTTTTTTCATATAAAGCTTCGATGCTTGCCGTTCAGAGGCTGCCGGATTTTTTTTATAATAATGATTTATGGCAACTCAAAAATTTGATGATTGGCCCGATCCTATGGGCTCTTAATATGTACGCATTGTTAGTGTTAAGGGTGAGAGTAAAGAGGCAGTCGGTGCTGCACTTGTGGCTGTCTGTGGCAATGTTAGCCTTGCTGATGGAGGTTACGCTGGAGTTATGGGCCGGCATGCGCTTCACGCTTGGATGGTATGTGGCTAAAATCAATTCCCTGATCTCGGCCACCATTGTGCTCTGTGCGATTGTTAACGAGGTGAATCGTTTATTCATCCGACTGTCGGAGCAGCATCGGCAGTTGATCGAATCGGAGGAGCAGCTTGAGGTGGCTAACGAACAGCTGCTTCGGTTAACCAATCTGGACGGGTTGACAGAAATCCCTAACCGGCGGAGATTGGATGAGATCCTCGATAGGGAATTGCAAACTCCCGAGGAACGAAGCAACGCGCTATCGCTGCTCATGATAGATATTGATTATTTTAAAGACTATAATGACTATTACGGACATCAAGCTGGGGATCAGGTTCTTAAAAAGGTTGCACAAACGATCTATGCTGCGGCGAAGCGGGAACGCGGGTTTGCGGCCAGATACGGCGGTGAGGAGTTCGTCGTGATCCTGGCCGGTCACCATGCGCAGCAAACGTTAGAGTTGGCGGAACGGCTGCGGGGAGAGGTGGCTGCCTTGGCGATCGAACACCACAGGTCGAAAGTGGACAACTGCGTCACGATCAGTATGGGAGGTTACTCCTTGTGCCCGCACGAACCGATGACGTCGGAGGAATTGATCTGCCATGCCGACGATTGTCTGTATCAAGCGAAGGCAGCGGGGCGCAATCGAGCGATTGTGAAGGGAGGCTGCTCCTGAACCACTTACGGTTCAGGAGGCAGTGGAGCTCTTGGTCATTGCCCGGTACTGCTTGAGCATAAACAGCCGCCAGCGAATGATCATGCCATAAGCGAGCAGGAAGAACAGCGCTGCGGTTTGCATGACGGAGACGTATTGTTCTACAGCCTCATGCAGCAGGAGACGGACAACTAGCAGACCAATCAGAATGAAGATAAAGCTGCGGGAACGTTCCGCGTAAATTTCGCCGCCGATGTTCTCGAACTTGGTTGTCCGAATCAACGGATAAGAAAAAAGAAGCCAGCCGAAAGCAAAGGCAATTATGCCCCACAGAATTGGAATATGCGTCTCCGGTACAACGAACATGAAAAGACCGGTTGTCATTCCGAACGGCGGGATAATGATTTTCTTCACCGTGACAGGTCGACGACTGGCTTTCAGACGGATAAACAGAACAGCGACGGCCATGGCCATCGCACCAACAGTAAAGGCGATTTGCATATACGAGGGATTCATTAGGTTCATAGAGGTTCCCTTTCTATAAGTGTAGTGTATAGTATGTATGTGTTGAGTTATTAGCAATGAGTAATTAGCGATAATGATATAACGTGACTAGCGAACAGCGATTCGCGAGAACATTATAACATACTCGTCTGCACTTGTTTCAAACTTGGTATGGGAAGGGGAAGAAGGAAGATGAATAGTGAATTAACAGTCGCCGTTCATTGCTTGTTGTATTTAGATTCCAAGCAGGATCGCATGGCCAATAGCGAACAGATCGCTAGCAGCGTTGCGACCCATCCAGCCCGCGTACGTAAGGTACTCAGCCTGCTGCGCCGCCATGACCTCGTAACGACAAAGGAAGGAGCCCGCGGCGGGTATATGCTAAAGTGCGAGCTTTCGCACGTGTCCCTCGGCGACTTGTATCGCATCTTCGCTCAAGGATCGCTGCAACCCAACTGGTGTTCCGGCAGTGAATGCTCTTCCTGTAATATTTCCTCGAACATCCCTGCCGTGATGAACCAAATCTACAGCGGGGCAGAGAAACAGGTGGAGATGTTTTTTGATCGGCTTCCATTGTCTGAAGTGAAGCAGATGATGGATAAATTTGAGAAAGAAAGGGAAGAGAAATCGGTGAGCAAGGAAGCGAGGCAGCACTGGTACTTTTTTGTAGGTTCCTATGCCGATCGCGGGGAGCCGGGAATTTATCTCTGTGAGCTGCAGAGGGACACCGGCGAAATGCGGGTTATCCACGAGACTGCGGGTCTTACCAACCCTTCCTTCGTGATCTTCGATCCACAGGGGATGCGATTGTATGCGGTAAGTGAGCAGACTGAAGGGCAGGTCGCTGGATTTACGGTTGATCCGAAGGATGGGAAGCTGGCGATGCTGCACAGCGAACGGGCAACGCTGGGGGCCGACCCGTGCCATCTGGCTTTGAAGTGGGGGCGGGATACATTTTTGCTGGTCGCTAACTATTCCAGCGGGCATGTGAATGCCTTTACACTGGAACCGGATGGGGCATTAGGGGAAATGACTGCCCTGATCCAACATGAAGGCAGCAGCGTTAACCAGGAGCGCCAGGAGTCGGCTCATGCTCACAGCATTGTGCCTAGCCATGATGGTCGGTTCGCCTTTGTCTCCGACTTGGGGACGGACCAGATTGTGATCTATCGGTTGGAGTGCGGGCGGCTCTTTAAGCATGGCGTAACCCACTTGCCGCCCGGGGCAGGTCCACGGCATTTCGTGCTCCATCCATCAGAACAGTTTGCGTACGGCATGAACGAGTTGAACAACACGATGACGGCGTATACGTTCGATCCTGTGGAGGGACGGCTTGAAGCGATCCAGCACGCCAGCTCGCTGCCGGATGATTTCCAAGGGGAGAACTACCCGGCTGATATCCACTTCTCGCCGGATGGACGTTACGTCTACGGATCGAACCGCGGACATGACAGCATTGTACGTTTCCGTATCGATGAGCACACCGGTCATCTCGTAGACCCGGAATGGACGAGTGTGGGAGGCAGTTGGCCGCGGAACTTCGCCGTCCTGGAGGACTATGTGTTGGTGGCCAATCAGTACAGCGGCAATATCGCCGCCCTGCGGCGAGATCCCAACAGCGGCAGTCTGACACCGGCGGAGCATAGCTTGAAGATCAGCAAACCTTCCTGCATCGAGCCGCTGCCGGTGGACTTTGCGGCGGGTACGCCAAATTAGAAATTAGATAGTAAGAACATCTACGCGGACGAGGATCCGATCCAGACACCCGAAGGCCAGCATTTGCCGGTCTTCGGGTGTTTTTGCATGTGCGTCTGGAACCCCTCTTTGGTTGCATACGGTGCTGTTGTAACATGATTACGCCAACTGCACTCAAGCGGTTGAACCGCCGTATACCGAATGGTACGTACGGTAGAGTGGAAGGTCGGCTGCTCGATTTTAGAGTAGCCTCCTATCCGATTGGCGAGGAAGAAGATCCGCTGTTTACGCTGGAGTAGGTGCCGGCTATAAGGCAGGCTTATAAATAAATTGCTTTTTTTGTATAAAAAGGTTTGACATTTCCGGGCTGACCCATTTAAAATAACACCATAGCATACTAAACAGGTAGGAATAATTAAAAATGTTCTCACCGTACGGACGGAGGAACGCTCTACTTGCCTTGGCAGACACGGGTAGTGGCTCGGTTTGACCGTTGGGGGTGGGGCGTTTCTCCGTTTTCCATTGTCCAATGGGTTGCTGCGGTGGAGATCTGCCCTGCCCTAGTAAAGCGAGAAAAGAGTATGGGGAGTGATACGATGAACAGAAGGTTGAAGCAAGGGGTTCTAGTGAGTCTGGCATTAATGATGATTGGAGTTCTGGCAGCTTGCTCGTCCAATGCGAGCGGCGGCAACGATGCGGCCAGCGCGGCAGCCGGCAATTCCGGCGGCGGGGAAAAGCCCAAAGCGGTGGAGCTGCTGAACGTATCCTACGACCCAACCCGGGAATTATACGAAAATTATAACAAGGCCTTTGCGGCATATTGGGAGAAAGAAAAAGGACAGAAGGTCACCATTAAGCAGTCGCATGGCGGGTCAGGCAAGCAAAGCCGGGCTGTCATTGACGGGTTGAAGGCCGACGTGGTAACTCTGGCGTTGGGATACGACATTGACGCCATTGCGGAAACCGGGCTGATTAATGAAGGTTGGCAGCAAAAGTTCGAATATAACAGCTCGCCCTACACTTCTACGATCGTATTCCTAGTTCGTAAAGGCAACCCCAAAGACATTAAGGATTGGAACGATCTGATCAAGGATGGCGTTGAGGTGATCACGCCTAACCCGCAAACCTCCGGCGGGGCGCGGTGGAATTACCTGGCGGCTTGGGGATATGCGCTGCACCAAAACAATAACGACGAAACGAAAGCACGGGAGTTTGTGCAAGAGCTGTTCAAGCATGTTCCGGTTCTCGACAGCGGGGCGCGCGGCGCTACAACGACGTTCGTAGAACGCGGACTTGGCGACGTGCTGCTGGCTTGGGAGAACGAAGCCTGGTTGTCCGTGAAGGAGCTGGGGCCGGATAAGTTCGATATCGTCTATCCGTCGGAGAGCATACTGGCCGAACCGCCGGTTGCCGTGGTCGACAAAAATGCAGATGCTAACGGCACTCGCGAAGTGGCCGAAGCTTATTTGCAGTACCTGTATTCGGAAGAAGGACAGAAGATCGCTGCGGAAAATTACTATCGTCCAACGCTGGACAGCGTTAAGGCGGAGTATGCCGACAAATTCCCGGAGATCAAGCTGTTTACAATCGAGGAATTTGGCGGATGGGCAGAAGCCCAGGCGAAGCATTTTAATGACGGCGGCATCTTTAACCAAATTTACCTACCGCAATAATACGAACCGACCGTAACGAATCGGAGGCGAAGACTATGCACAGTAGCACTGCAAAGCGCGGTGTTCTGCCCGGCTTCGGGCTGACGATGGGATTTAGCGTGCTGTACCTCAGCTTGATCGTGCTCATCCCGCTTTCCGCCTTGCTGCTCAATTCTACAGGACTAACCTGGGAGAAGTTTTGGAATATCGCCACCGACCCGCGCGTGCTTGCTTCATACCGAGTAAGCTTTGTGACCGCGGCGGTGGCCGGACTGATCGATGCGGTGCTTGGGCTGCTGCTGGCCTGGGTGCTGGTCCGGTACGATTTTCCCGGCAAAAATATTTTTGATGCCATGATCGACCTTCCTTTTGCCCTGCCGACGGCGGTGGCGGGGGTTTCCTTGACTGCGATCTACTCAGCCAACGGCTGGATTGGTTCCTTGTTCGAACCGCTGGGGATTCGCATCGCCTTTACACCGGCGGGCATCACGCTTGCGCTGATGTTTATCGGCATTCCGTTTGTGGTGCGCACCGTACAGCCGGTGCTGCAGGACCTGGATGCCGAAGTGGAGGAGGCGGCAGCTACCCTTGGGGCAAGCCGCTTCCGCACCTTCCGCCAGGTCGTGCTGCCGGAGCTCCTGCCACCGCTTCTAACGGGGTTTGCGCTCGCGTTTGCCCGCGGCATCGGCGAATACGGCTCCGTGGTCTTCATCTCCGGCAATATGCCGATGAAGACGGAAATCGCCCCGCTGCTGATCATGTCGAAGCTGGAGCAATTCGACTACGCCGGAGCGACGGCAGTTGCACTGATGCTGCTGCTCATCTCGTTTGTGCTGCTGCTGCTCATCAACACGTTGCAACGTCGGATTCGCAAGACCGCACGCTAGGAGATGGAGAACGCTCGAAAAACGCCAATCGCAATCGATAGGGAGGGAAGAGGATGGCTGGTTCTGTGCCATTAGCTGCAAGCAAGCCGACGGCCCCGCGGAAGCAGGTGGGCCAAGGCTCGGGCGTCATCAAGTGGGTGCTGATCACAGCAGCCGTACTGGTCCTGCTGTGGCTCATCGTATTGCCGCTTGCCGTCGTCCTGACGGAGGCGCTCAAGAAAGGTTGGGACGTCTACATCGCAGCCATCCGTGACCCGGATGCATTATCCGCATTGCGGCTGACGCTGCTCGTCGCTGTGATTACCGTCCCGTTGAATACGATCTTTGGAGTGGCTGCCGCTTGGGCGGTCACCAAATTTAAATTTCGCGGCAAGCAGGTATTGGTCACCTTAATCGACTTGCCGTTTGCCGTATCGCCGGTCATTGGCGGTCTAATCTACGTGCTGGTTTATGGCTCGCACGGGTGGTTCGGACCATGGCTGGAGGAGCATCATATCTCGATTATTTTTGCCTTGCCGGGCATCATCCTGGCGACGTTGTTCGTGACTTTCCCGTTTGTTGCCCGTGAGCTCATTCCGCTGATGGAGGACCAGGGGCAGCAGGAAGAAGAAGCTGCTATCACGTTGGGAGCTCGGGGGTTCCGGATCTTCTGGAAGGTCACGCTGCCGAACATCAAATGGGGTCTATTGTACGGCATTGTTCTATGTAATGCGCGAGCGATGGGAGAATTCGGCGCGGTTTCCGTCGTCTCGGGCCATATCCGGGGAGAAACGAACACCTTGCCGTTGCACGTGGAGATTTTGTATAACGAGTACCAATTTTCTGCGTCGTTTGCCGTGGCATCCCTCTTATTGCTGCTGGCGCTGGTGACCCTGCTGCTCAAAGGCTGGTTCACTCGCAAGAGCAGCCATTAGGGAGACCGTGGCTAGCTAAGGACCAGAGATACGCAGGTTGCGCAGGCGGAGCTGGGGAGAGTTACAGCGGGAAAGCGCGGGGAGAGTCTGCGGTGTGAGATGAGGGAATTGAGGGATGGCTTCCAAGGCAGCGGTTCCGCAGAGGCCGAAGGCTGGAGCCGGTTTGGGTGCGAGCAGGATCCTATGGAGGAACCGTGCGACGGCGAACCTATAGGGGCGAACCATGGGGCTAGTTCCCGGAGCGGGGACCAGGAATCTGTGGGAACGGACTCCCATCCCGTGGGTCTCGGCTTCTGTCTCACCTTCTAACGGAACGTAACGCCCTTATTCGCCGATTTCCCGAACATTTCCCACTGTAACGGAACCAAACGACCTTATTAGGCCCAAAAGTAGAGAGAGAACAGAAATTGCTCGAAATAAGGCCTTCTCGTTCCGTTAGCTTTAGAACCACCCGCGAAACGTACAAATAACGGTGCTAGGTTCCGTTAGAAGTGTGAATACCAGCGTGAACTGTTAATTTACCTATATACCTAAACCAGGGGAGGGGTAGGGGGATGGCGAAACCATTGCAAGTCGATGAAATTTGGCTGGAACGGATTGCGGAGCTGCTGAGCGGCATGGAATTCGGTTCGTTAAACATCGTTGTCCATGAAGGTCAAATCGTGCAAATGGAACGTACGGAGCGCAGACGTTACGAGTTGAACCCGGGCAATGCCTCCAGGGCTGCCGGAGCTTCCCGTCATACGGCCAAACCTTTACGTGAATCTAGACAGCGTTAAGGTTAAGCGGGCCGGGTGCCTGTCTCTACAGGAATCATTAACATCAGAAACATCACCCTAATTTAAAAAACAACCCCGATTCCGGGCGGTCAGGCCGAAGGCCTGTCCCGCCTCAAGGAATCGGGGTTGTTGGCGTTTATTGCGTCGTTTCGCCCTCGCCGCCCTTAGGACTTGGCGACTGCACGGCTTCGGAGGAGACGCCGTCTGAAGCCTGCGGGGTCATCGGCAGCGGATCATGGCCGACATACGGACGGGCCCTCCTCGGTTTGCGGCTGTTGAGGCGAAATCCGCCGAGAAACAGGAGCAGCTGGGCCCCGAGCAGATATGGGGCCAGCCATGAAGCAGCCCAATGTCCGACAGCCAACACGGCGATCACGGCGCCGAGCAACCGAGCCGGTACCGCATTCACATGCCGGTTCCGTCCGCCCAGCACGGCCAGGGAAAGCGTTAGCAGCGCAAACCAACTTGAGGTCAGTTGCATCCATCCGATCGCCAGCTCCCACGCGTTTCCGCTTTCTTCAGCGCCGGATAGACTGGTGTCCAGCAAGCGCCACAACCATAGCAGCGAGATAAAGAAGGCGGCGGCGAGTACTCCTGGCAAAACGGGGCGAAACATACGCCATAGCCAGCTCCCCCAGCCAGGCCCTTCCATGTGGCGGAGGAGCTTGTCCCGTTCGGCGATCAGCGTCTCGCTCTCCCGCTCAATGGTTCTCAGCAGCAGAGGCAGCCGGGAGGCGTCGTCGTCCTCGATGTAAGCGGCGATTTGCGCGAGCACATTTTCACTGACATAAGGCGCAGCCCGGCTAGCCAGCAGCTTGTCCCGCAGGGCGCTGGGGTCCGCGGGCGTTGACGAAGCGGATTCCGTTGCAGACATCAACGATCCTGCAGCCGCCGCATAGCGTTCCAAGGTCGAGTTGACGTAATCCAGCCGGATTCGCTCATCCCGAGCCATTTGGTTGCGTGAGGTAATATAAATTGCAAGGAACGCAGACAATGCCAGAAAGGCAGCCAGCGCGGCATGATCAGGGCTCTGTAGCCAGGTAACCCATTCCGACAGTGACACGGTGATCACCCTTTCCATATTCCTCCTTTCACTATTGCACAGGAGGCGTTCGGATTCAAGCTTGAGTCAGGAGTTTTGAAAATATGTTATACTTGAAAATTGGTGAAAACTTACACAAAAAATCAGCGGGCGGAGGGAAACGGTATGAATGAACAACCCGGGGCAGACATGAATGGACAACCCGGTGCGGGGAGGAATGGACATCCTGCGGCAGAGGTGAAGATCCGATACGAAGCGCCTGAAGTTGCGGATTATCTGAGGCTTCGTGAACGTGCGGGAATGAGTCCGCGCAGCGCGGAAGGAGCAGAGATTGGCCTAAGAAACTCCATCTTCGCCGTCTCGTTATATGATGAAGCAGGATTAGCGGGGATGGGAAGAGTTGTGGGCGATGGCGGCTGCTTTTTGCAGGTGGTGGACATTGCCGTACGCCCGGATCTTCAAGGCAAAGGCCTTGGCACAAGGATCATGAGCGAAATTATGAGGTTTCTGGAGCAACAGGCACAGCCTCAAACCTATGTCAGCCTGATCGCGGATGTGCCAGCAGATAAGTTGTACCGGCGTTTCGGCTTTGAATATACCGCTCCTGGCGGACTTGGGATGTATTGGAGACAACGATAACATGGAGCATGGGAAGGCTTGCAACGGATGGAGCCCTCCGGTGAGAAAAGGGCAAAGGAGATGCCATCGGAGTGACTACAACAGTCATTGAAATTTTTATGATCGCGATTTTGGCAGGGATCGTGGGTTCGATTCTTGGATTGGGCGGCGGAATTATCGTGACCCCCGCGCTGACACTGCTGTTTGGCGTGGACATTAACCATGCCATTGGGGCGAGCATCATTTCCGTCATCGCCACTTCAAGCGGATCGGCGGTGGCGTACATTCGCGACCGGATCACCAATTTGCGGGTCGGTATGTTTCTGGAGATCGCCACGACGGTCGGGGCGATTACCGGAGCGTTTATCGGGGCTTGGATAGCCCCGCAGTTTTTGTATTTTATTTTTGCCTTGCTGCTGCTCTACTCGGCCTATGCCATGATCAAAAAAAGCAAACAAGAGGTGCCGGAAAACGTTCCGCTGCATCCGGTAGCCCAAAAGCTGGGGCTGCAAGGGGAGTATTATGACAAGGCGCTGGGCAAGACCGTGGCCTATAACGTAGACCGCGTCTATGAAGGCTTTGGAGTCATGTACGGTGCAGGCGTTATTTCTGGGCTGCTCGGCATTGGCAGCGGGAGCTTTAAAGTGATGGCGATGGACGTGTTTATGAAAATGCCGCTGAAGGTGTCGAGTGCGACCAGCAATTTTATGATGGGCGTTACGGCGGCGGCTAGTGCAGGGATCTATTTGCTCCGCGGGGACATTATTCCGGTAATATCCGCTCCCGTCGCCTTGGGCGTGTTGATCGGAGCCACCGTCGGTTCGCGCTTGATGCAGCGCATGAAGAGTAAAACGATTCGCAAGCTGTTTATTCCCGTCATGGTATACGTGGCGTTCCAAATGATCTATCAAGGATGGAGGGGCTGACATGGGCGACCATAACGAGACAACGCAAAACCGCACCTTTGAGATTGAGACGGCCATCAGCAAAATGCTCCGGGTTGGCGTGATCCTCGCTGCCGCTGTGATCGTAATTGGGCTCATCCAGTTTTTGGTCACGGGCGACAGCGGATACCCGGGGGATACGTACCCTACCAGCTTTGGCGCGATCATGTCCGGCTTGCTGGCCTTGAAGTCGGTTGCGGTCATCCAGACCGGTTTGCTGCTGCTCATTTTGACGCCGGTATTTCGGGTGTTCGTCTCGCTCTTTTTGTTCTGGGCGGAGAAGGACTACCGGTACGTAGTTATTACTGCCATTGTGTTTATCATCTTGATCCTGAGCTTCGCTTTGGGGAAGGCGGGCTAAGGGAATCAGCGGGAATCTGGGGCTTTCTGACCGCGCGGCGGGGGAAGCCCTTTTGTTTTTGGACTTGCGGGGGCAGGATGATTATAATGTAAGCAGCAAAACTTGGGAATCGCATCCAACAGCGAAGAAAGGGCGTACCGATAGATGAAGATCGTATTATTTGGCGCAACGGGCATGATTGGAAAAAGAATCGCGGTGGAGGCGCTGCAACGCGGACATGAAGTGACGGCAGTGGTCAGAGATCCGGCGCAGGCGGCCGAAACGGGGGTGACTGATCTCGTTCCGACGGATTCCAAAAGGGCCGGGCATTTGATCCGGAAGGAAGGGGATATTTTGGTCCCCGATTCCATCGCCCGGCTGGTTCAAGGACAAGACCTTGTGATCAGCGCGTATGGGCCGCGCTTGGGGGAGGAGGACGAGCTCCTGGAAGCCACGCGTTCGCTGATTGAAGGCGTAAAGCGCGGCGGTGTCCGCCGTCTGATCGCTGTGGGCGGAGCAGGCGGCTTGGAAGTTGCTCCAGGTGTGCGGCTCATGGACACGCCCGAGTTTCCGGAGGAGGTGCGGCCGTTGGCCCGGGCCCATGAAGAAGCGCTGAACCTCTACCGGGCGTCGGACCTGGAGTGGACGGTGTTAAGTCCGCCGGCGCTGATCGAGCCCGGGAAGCGCACAGGGATGTTCCGCTTAGGGTTAGACCGTCTGGTCGTCGACGAACGGGATCAGAGCCGGATTACGGCGGAGGATTACGCAGCAGCCCTTCTGGACGAAGCGGAGGACCCGTATTATATCGGCACCCGTTTTACCGTAGGGTACTAGGTTAGATGGGGGAGGAGAACCAGTGAAATTCGTGACATCCGAGCAAATGCGTGCCGTCGACCGCTATGCGATTGAGCAGATCGGCATTCCGGCGGTCGCGTTAATGGAGAACGCCGGGCGGGCGATTGCCGAGGAGGTGCTGCTTTTTTGCCGGCAACGGCGGGAAGGGCGGCTGCCGGAGCGCCCCGAGGAGACGATCCGCGAGCGTCCAGCTGGTGCGGACAGCTTGGACCGGGATCTGGGCAGCCCGCCAGCGTGGCCGGAAGAGCATTGGCTGATTCTCATCGGCAAGGGAAATAACGGTGGCGACGGCCTGGTGTGCGCCCGCCATTTGGTGGATGCGGGCGTTCGGGTGAGCCTGCTGTACGCCGAGGAGCCGGAGCGACTCGGCGGTGAAGCCGCGCTGCAGCATGCGATCGCTGCAGCGCTGGGGCTGCCGGGCGAGGTGTACACGCCCGGCGCGGTGGCGGCGGCCCGATCCCGCGGGGTGACGGGGATCGTGGACGCGTTGCTGGGCACCGGGGCGAAGGGAGCGCCCCGGGGGGCCTACGCCTCCCTGATTCGGGAGGCGAATGAGAGCCGGCTGCCGATCGTGGCAGCCGACATCCCCAGCGGGCTGGATGCCGATACCGGCGCGGTCCACGACCCGTGCATTCAGGCCCGGATCACCGTCAGCCTCGCCTTCTTGAAGGCGGGGCTGACGCAATATCCGGGCGCGAAGGCCGCGGGGGACGTGATCGTCCGCTATATCGGCATTCCCCGCGCGCTTCCGCCGGGGATGGCGGAAGCCGGGGTGCTGCTCACCGAGGAGGCGCTGCGCGGCGAGCTCGGGGTGGACCCGGGGCGGCGGCGCGAAGCCGACGGGCACAAGGGCACGTACGGGCACGTGC
>NZ_JAWDJI010000058.1:0-46826 GCF_032465655.1 Paenibacillus sp. 3LSP
TGGTAGACTGCATAGTATCAGCTCTCCTTTGCTATGTAGCTCTGAAATGGTTTGGTTTATACTACACTATCCATTTTAACCTACGAGATGTAGCAATTTGGAGGGCTGTCTTTTGTTTACGTTCATCTTAGCTAGCATTTCTGAGTGCATCTAGACTGTCTTCGTCCATACTCCTTCCTGGATTGTGGTATACTAAATCGGATGGATAAAATATGGGTGGTGAGAACATGGCAAATGCAGCTAAAAAACAGTTTGCCGTGATCGGTATGGGCCGTTTTGGGTTAAGTGTGGCAACCTCACTTAGCAGCATGGGCTTTGACGTTCTGGCGATCGATGCGGATGAACATCATACGCAGGCCGTGGCGAATCAGGTCACGCACGCGGTAACCGCGGATTCCACCGATGAAGATGCGCTGCGCGCACTGGGAATTCGAAATTTTGACGTCGTTGTTGTAGCGATTGGTGAAGATATTCAGGCCAGCATTTTAACCACGCTGATCCTCAAAGACATGGGCGGGCCGCTCATTGTGGTGAAGGCGCAAAATGAATTGCATGGCAAAGTGTTGCAGAAAATTGGGGCCGATAAGGTCATTTTCCCGGAACGGGATATGGGGCTGCGGGTGGCGCATCATCTGACCTCCCCGAACGTCTTGGATTATATCGAATTGTCCGACGAGTACAGCATTGTGGAGATGCGTGTCAGCTCGGAAATGGTTGGCAAGAACCTGAAGGAGCTGGATATTCGCGCTCGGTTTGGCTGTAACGTGATGGCGATTAAGCGGGGCAGCAAAATGAACATCTCCCCGGCAGCGACGGTTCCGTTGACGGAGGAGGACGTGCTCGTCATCGTTGGCGAGAAGGGGGATTTAACGAAGCTGGAGCTGGCTTATGCTGAGGAATAAGACAAGCCGGGCTTCGTGAGCGACGGATCTTTTTGAAACCAGAGTAAGGATGGAAGAACATGGAAATCTTGTCTGCACAGAATCCCCGCGTCAAGGAATGGGCGGGGCTGCTTGAGAAGAAAAATCGGGACAAGCAGGGAAAATATCTGATTGAGGGCATTCACCTCGTGCAGGAGGCGCTTGAGGCGCGGGCAGACGTGGAGTGCGTCTGCTACGATATTGAAGGCGGCATCCCAGCCGAACTGCAGGAGGCCGCGTCCGCAGGGCTGGACGTCCATTGGATCGGCGTGTCCGCCGCCGTGATCGCCAAGTGCAGCGATACGAAGTCGCCGCAGCCGGTGTTCGCGGTCGTCCGCAAGGACCGCGGGACGGTCGCTCCGCTCCTGGCGAAGGAGCGGAGCTTGGTGGTCGTGCTCGACGGTGTGCAGGATCCCGGCAACGTCGGCACGATCATTCGCAGCGCCGATGCGGTCGCTGCGGACGGGGTCATCGTCGGCGCTGGCTGCGCCGACATCTACGGGCCCAAGGTGCTGCGCGCCACCATGGGCTCGCTGTTCCACCTGCCGGTCATGCATGCCGACCTGGCAGAGGTGCTGCCGCAGGCGAAGCAGCGGGGCATCCGGCTGGCCGGCACCAGCCTGCAGGCGGCGGCGAACTGCTTCGCCTACGATTTCACGCAGCCCGTGTGGCTGCTCTTCGGCAGCGAGGGCGGCGGCCTGAGCCCGACCGTCCGCGAGCTGATGGACGACGGGCTGCTGATTCCGATGCGCGGCCAGGCCGAATCGCTGAACGTGGCCATGGCCGCCTCGGTGCTGCTGTATGAGGCGATGCGGCAGCGATATTATCGCTAGCGCGAAAAAATCAAACCCCGAACCAGAATGTCCGGTTCGGGGTTTTTATTTACGTAAAGCCCTTGATAGCCAGCTTGGAGCCGAGAGCTTTTTTGTTTAGTTCCAGGTCCTTCATATAGTTATTAATTTTGGAGTCGAGTTGTTCGATCAGGTACCTGCGGATCTCCTCGATATGCTCTTCTTGACAGAAAGCGGAAACCGCCAGGGTTCCATCGCAATAATGTTTGGTTTCATGAACGGCGATATTCAGCTTCTCTTTATACAGACGTTTGACTGCTCCCGGTCCTGTGATGGGTTTGATTTCGTAATAACGATTTGTTTCCACAAGCAGCTTCCATGGCATGACTCTCGATGCCAGTTGATCTTTCCTTAATTCAATGGTGACTTGGTACAGCGTTTTTAAGCTGTTCATGATGCAGGTCCCCTTGTATATTTATACACTATGATGAATATTATAGCATGGTTCATTTCAGCTTTGAAGTTAAGTTTCATGACAAAAATTTAATCCTAAAGAACTATACGAAATTGATCTCAAAAAATCAAGGGCAAAACCATGAAAGTGTTCCTTTTCATTTCCATTCGTGCGTCCTTCTTTTTTGCCCCTGTCCCGCATAACTTTGTAGAAGAAGCAGGGGTGATAGAACATGCGGATACGACGACGACGACGCGGATGGCGAAGCCGAACCAGGCGGCCAAAGCATAGACGGACGATATGGATCGTTCTTGTGCTCGTCACGGTGATCGGCCTGCTGCAATTTGTACAGTATGTCGAACGCCGGATGACAGGGCCTATCATTCATCTGGCGCAAATTCGAGTCAAGCAAATCGCGACAGAATCCATTAATGACGCCATCACCGCGCAAGTCGCAAATCAACAACAGGTCGAAGAATTGATCGACTGGAAGATGGACGATAACGGAAAAATCACCGGGTTTATGCTCAACTACTCCGCCCACATGAAGGTCACGTCTGAAACGATTCAAACGGTGCGGCATACGCTGGTGGAGGTCGCCCGGCTATCGGAGTCCATCCCGCTGGGGCAGGCTCTCGGCAGTCCGATTCTGGCTTCCTTTGGTCCCAGTATTCCAATCAAGATCGAGCCCAAAGGGGATGTGAAGGTTGATCTGAATACACGGCAACAAGATGCCGGGATTAACATGATTCTTGTCGAAGTGTACCTTCGGGTAAAAACGGAGCTGGCCGTCGTCGTCCCGTTTGACATGGAGTCACAGACGGTTGAAACGGAAATCCCGGTGTCCTACTTGCTCGTGGTTGGAGATGTGCCGATGTACTACTATGACAGCAAAGGCAACCCGGTGGGCGAAGGCCAAGCTAATGCACCTAACATTGCTCTTCCGGTGCTGCCCAGCGAGAAGGATTCCACTGAGCCGCTGACCAAGGACAAAGGGAATCTGCCAGATGGAAATGGAGGAACGGGGAATTCCAATTCCGCTGGAAATCCAGAGGCCGGGAACAACGGTTCAAGCTCGGAGGAATCACTCCACTCAGAAACATCCGATACGGGGGAACATGAATAAAAGGGCGCCGACTATTTGGTCGCCCTTTTATTTTTTTTGGAGCGTTCCGCTTGTTCCCATTTCTTCAGCAGTGGGTATGGATCAAATGCCCATTCCGTGCTTCCCGTATCCCGATAGATCCCGTAATGCAAATGCGGCGGGAATTTCCCCGACGTTCCCGGCGGGCCGTAGCCGCTGCTGCCCACCCAGCCGATCGTTTGTCCAGGTTCGACGAAATGACCGACCTCGATTCCTTTCTCATAACCTTGCAGATGTGCATAGTAGTGGTAACGGTTCTGGATATCCCGGATGCCGATGCGCCACCCCCCGTAGGGGTTCCACCCTTTCGTTTCTACAATCCCGTAGCAAACGCTGCGTACTGTGACGCCCATCGGGGCAAAGATATCCGTGCCCTCATGGATTCGGAGACCGCCCCAGCCGCGCCGATCTCCCCAAGTGTCGCGATAGGTATAGGAGCTGCGCAGCGGAAGCGGAAAGGCGCTGTCCGATAAGTCCAGCTTGCCCCAGTGTTTGTACATTTTCGCGAATTGGCGAATCCGTTCGACCGCAGCATCATGTTGATAGTAACGCCATAAGGCGATGCGAAAATCATCTTCTGTATAGCCGAAGCTGGTTAAATAAGATGCCAAGGTGTACAAGGCGTCCCGATCGTTTGTCGGGTCGGCTGCGCCATCTGCGGTGGCATCCTTCCCAACGCCGCCAAACAGTTCGATGGTGGCCGGATTTCGGTCCTCAGGATCGGGATTGAGCGGCCCGGACCAGAACGCTTCCTTGAAGCGAAACCCGGTTACGCGCTGCACTTGCTGTTGCTGTTCCTTACGCGGTGTGATGGTGCGTTCATATTGATCCACAGCCGCAAGCCAATACCAGGGAACACTCGTCAACAGTTCCATCTCTTCGTACAAGGTGCGTCGTTGCTGGAATACGCTGACTACCGGCTTCTCTGTTGTTCCTGGAGCGTTCGCCTCTGCAGCTCCTATGCCTAAGATCGGACCAAATGAGGTAATCAACATCACGCAGGCGATGCACCAGGCCGCTTTACCGCGGGCAAACCGTTGAGACTTCAAGGCAAGTATTCCTCCTTCGCCTTTATTTTGCACGCGATTCGTGACCCTCTTAGAGTGAGGCAAATGATGTTTTTTTATTCCATTTGCGAAGTAGGTTTTTCCAGCGGATTCATGATATAATAAATGGCGCTACAGCTTAAATCACAAGAAGGAAGGTCTTGCGCTTTGGCTAAACAAATCCAGGAACCGAAACCGGATTGGATTCGTATTAAATTGACGACAGGTGACAACTATCAAGACATCAAGCAGATGATGCGCTCTAAAACTTTACATACCGTTTGCGAAGAGGCGCGTTGTCCAAATATATATGAGTGCTGGGCCAACCGGACGGCAACGTTTATGATTTTGGGCGATATTTGTACACGGGCATGCCGCTTCTGTGCGGTGAATACGGGGATGCCAACGGAGCTCGATTTACAGGAGCCACAGCGCGTGGCGGAAGCAGCAGAGCAGATGAATTTGCGCCACTGCGTCGTGACCAGCGTAGCTCGGGATGATTTGAAGGACGGCGGGGCAAGCATTTTTGCCGGGACGATTAAAGCGATCCGGGAACGCTTGCCGTTCTGCAGCGTCGAAGTGCTGATCCCAGACTTTCAGGGGGATGCGGATGCGCTGCGGATCGTGATGGATGCGAAGCCGGATATTCTGAACCATAACATCGAAACGGTGGAACGGTTGTCTGACCGCGTTCGTGCGAAGGCGAAATACCGGCGCTCCTTGGAGCTGCTCCGGCGAGCGAAGGAAATGCAGCCGGAGATTCCAACGAAGTCCAGCATTATGCTGGGGGTTGGAGAAGAATGGGACGAGATCTTGCAGGCGATGGACGATCTGCGGGCCGTGGACTGCGATATTTTGACGATCGGACAATATTTGCAGCCTACACCGCAGCATTTGCGCGTAGAGAAATATTATAAACCTGAGCAGTTTGCAGCGCTGAAGGAAGAAGGCATGAAGCGCGGCTTCAGCCACGTGGAGTCCGGTCCGCTCGTGCGCAGCTCGTATCATGCGCATGAACAGGTCCAATCGGCCAAGAAACAAGCCGGCGCACCTGTTTCGCCGTAAACCGAAAGGAGGATGGGGCTTTGATTCAAATTGGCGGCAGAACCTACGAACTGATTAAGAATTATCGGGATGCGTGGGATCCTGAAGCGTTTAAGCAGCGTTACAGCGAAGTGCTTGACCGCTATGATTACATCATTGGGGACTGGGGTTATGAGAAGCTCCGCCTCAAGGGTTTTCTGCGGGACAACCATCCCAAGGCTAATCGGGATACCGCGTATTCCGGCATCACGGATTATATTAACGAATACTGTAATTTCGGCTGCGCTTATTTCGTACTTCAGAAGGTGCGGGACAACCATAAGGATAAGGACGCAGCGAAGGACAAAGATACCGGAAACGGTAAAGACGTGCAACCCCAGGAAACAGAAACGGCCCCCGAATAATCGGGAGGCCGTTTTTTTTGGGGGCTTAAGTATTTATTTCATAGATAAGTTCAGTAAGCCTTGTTTATAGCTCCATGTGAGCTTCGGATATTTCTTCTGGAACTCATGCAGTTCGAGATAAGATTCACCATCGACCACTTTGACGGTTTTGGCAGCTAAGGTGAATCCGGTTTGCTTTCCTTGCAAGTCGGTGATGGTCAGCTTCCCGTTCTTGGAATTCCAGACCGGCGTTCCTTGAATCAGCGACGATAATAAACGGGAAGGGGCATAGGTGAGTTGGCCGTCCTGAATCACATCGATATATCCCGGGAAAGCCGTTCCGTTAATGTTGAGCGAGGCCGGCCCTCCGGATACGCTGATCTGCCGTACACCGGCTGCATACATCCCGGTTATTAACTGCGCTGCGGCATTGTTCTTTACTTCGATGTCCGGCTTGAGCCCCACATGGTTGAAATCCAGCTTGTTTGGCGTGAAGTAGGCTTGAACCGTCAGCTTCAATGAGCTGCCATTGGACAACGGGAATACGTTCTGAATGCGCGCCTTCCCGTAAGTTTGTTCCCCTACGACCTTGGCGATTCCGTTGTCGCGCAGCGCCCCTGTCAAGATTTCCGATGCGCTGGCGGTCAGGCCGTTGGTTAACACCACAACCGGCATCCCGATGTCTTGGCCGCCCGTGATTTCTACGGGCTGCATTTCCCCGCTCTGGCCGGAGGTGTACATCAAGATTCCCTCTTTCATGAACTGCTTGGCAATATTAGCTGCCGATTCAACGTAACCGCCAAGATTGTCGCGCAGGTCCAGAACAAGTGCACCAATTCCTTCTTTGCGAAGGGAGGCTAATTTTTGCGCAAATTCCTCATCCGCAGTATCGGAGAAGGAAGTCACGGCGATGTAGCCGACTCTGCTGGAAGGGATAACCTTGCCAGTGACGGAAGGCAAAGTGAAATGCGCTCTTGTAATTGGATATACCAGAGCCTGTCCGTTCCGGTTGACCGTAATGGAGACCTGGGTATTTTCCTCCCCTTGAATCCGGGCGACATCCTCACTGCTGGTGACCGGCTTTGCATCCACCTTGGTAATAATATCCCCTGCGAGAAGCCCGGCTTTGGAGGCTGGAGAATTAGGCAACACGTCGGTTATGTACAGTTTGTTGTTAAAGAAGCGAAGTGTAACACCGATGCCAACGAACTCCTGATTGACGCTGTTCTCGAAGCTCTCCAGTTCATCTTTAGAATAGTAATCGCTGTAAGGGTCGTCCAGCGTATAAACCATGCCGCGTATCGCATTATCGAGAAACTCTTGACGCTCAACGCCTTCGATGTTGTAGGCTTCCAGATAGTCCAATACTTCTTGAAGCGCCTGCAGGTCCGTGGAGGTTTCCGATGTTCCCAGTTGAATGATTGTCCCGGCAGCTGCGGCATCAGATGTGCCTGCCGTCCCGGCCGCTCCAACCATCTGGGGCAAGCCCAGCAAGGCGAGGGACAACACCGGGATGAATGCATACTTGCGGAATGAGCTTAAGATCATATTCAGTTCTTCCTTTACAATATTTTCGTGATCCATTGAGCTTGTCAGATCTGCCGATTAGTCCAGGAATGCATTACGGACCCGGTTCCAAAACGGGAATGGACGATAACGGACAAAGCTGATCTTCTGTTCCGATACCTGACAGCGCACGGACACTAAATCGTCCATCGGCAGGTTGACGTGGTCAATGGTCAACAATAACCGTTGTTCCTTGCGCGAATAAATGTCGCAATGATGATGCTTGGGCAGCACGAGCGGAGAACCCAACGTCCGGAACACACGATTGTTGATCGAAGCGATCTCTGTAATCTGCAGCGCTTCAATCGTGGGGTGAATCATTGCTCCCCCCAAGCTCTTGTTATAAGCGGTACTGCCGGAAGGGGTGGAAACGCAGATGCCGTCGCCGCGGAACATTTCGAACATTTGGTCATTAATGTCCACTTGGGCAACCACCGTACCATCGACGCCCTTCAGGGTAAATTCGTTTAAGCAAATGTAGGAAGAGCTGCCCGACTTCTTCTGAATCTCCAGATCGATTAAGGGGTAACGGACAATACGCGGTCTGAGCAAGCCAGGATCCGCATGACCGCTCATCATTTCCACCAGCTCGGGAATTTCGTCGGCTTTCCAGTCGGCGTAGAAGCCCAGGTGGCCTGTATGAATCCCTACGAATGCGATGGATTGAATCTGGTCGATAAACGTATGGAAGGCATGAAGCATCGTGCCGTCCCCGCCAATGGAGACGACGATGTCCGGGGATTTCGCATCCAGCTCAAGCCCATGCTGCGCAGCAAGCTTATGGAAGGTTTGGCTTAATTCCACGGACAGCTGATCGCCGCGGTCAAGTACAAAGTATCTCAAGTTGACAAGCTCCTTTGAAAAAGACTGTTCAAAAATGAACAATATTTTGAACATGCGCTTGAATGTCCTTTTGTAAAGATCATAATCAATTCGTCCGCAGAACACAACGTTTCATTTTCGATGCCGCTGGCGGCGAATGATTTCGGCCAAAAATGACAAAATAAGCAACATGGTCAGGGTCACTAAGAAGAGCCGGAACGCTCCCGGAACCGCACCCCAACCGTATAGCATCTGTCGGCCCCCAAACGCAGGGGGGTGAATTGCCCACGCCGGTGAGGCTCCCATCAAGGGGTTCCAGAGCAGCAGCAACAGCCCGGCGGAGATCACGGCATGAAGGAATCTTGCAATGAGAAAAGGCAAATAACGCAGGTCAGCGCCATTTAAGATGCTGGCCACTTGGGCATGAACCGATAAGCCGCCCCAAGAGAGAATAAAGGCGGCCGCTGCAGCTTTGAATTGCAACGGAATCCCCTCTGGCGCTGCGGATGCTTTTGCGCCCAAGGTGACCTCGAACAAGCCGCCCATAAGCGGCTCAGCTAACTGGCCGGGCAGCCCCAGCAGCGGCAGCAGCTGTTGGAACCCGGTATAGAGGAAGCCCATAAAACCCGAAGCGGTGAGCACCTCCAGGATTACGGAGAAAAATACAACTAGGCCGCCAACAACGGTCATCAGCTGCAGGGAAGAAGCAACGGCCTGCCGCAGCAGTTCTCCGAGACTTCGTCCGTCTTGGATCCGGGCTTCATGCATGGCTTTAAGCGCCAGCTTCAGACTGAAGCGCCCGGATTCGGATTCGCCGCCTTCCCCGGGATCTGCCGACAAGTTTCGATCTGGACGGTAGAAGCGCATGATCAGGCCGATCACCAGGGCTCCTCCATAATGTGCTAATGCAAGTGCAGCGGCCAGCTTCGGATTCCCAAAAAAACCGACCGAGACCGCCCCAATAAGAAAGATGGGGTCGGATGACGTGGTGAACGAGACCAGCCGTTCTCCCTCTACCCGGGAAACGAGCCGTTGCTCGCGCAGCTTGGTCGCCAGCTTGGCGCTGACGGGGTAGCCGGAAGCAAACCCCATCGCCAGCACAAATCCGCCGCTGCCGGGGATCCGGAACAAGGGCTTCATCAGCGGGTCTAGCAGTTTGCCGAGAAAATGCACAATCCCAAAGCCCAGCAGCACTTCGGAGATGACGAAGAACGGGAAGAGGGACGGGAACAGCACGTCCCACCAGATGGCGAGGCCGCGAACCCCGGCCTGCCAGGAAGCTTCCGGGTAGCAGGCCATGAGAACGGCCAGCATGAGTGCGGTAAAGAGTAATAACACAGCCGTTAAGCGTTGGAATTTCATGGGTACGCCTCCACAACAAATCATAGTGAAGTGTATGAAATGATTGGGACAAACAGCACAAAAAAATTGAGTAAGCGGTTTCAAAATGGGGCTGATATTTTTGAGCTTCTATGCTAAAATGATACTTAAGACTAATAATAGAACTTTAGTACCAGCTATGATTTGATCAAACATGGTTTGCAGCCAAATTTTGAGGATGGAGTGATGTTCATGAGCATTGTCGCAGGGATACTTGTCTGTGCTTTTGTTTATGTAATTCGAGCCGCTCTCGTCCATCCCGGCGAAGAGGATTGGCGCAGCTACTGATAGATGGAAAGACCGCGTTAGAATAGAAGCTCCTTGGTAGGAGCTTTTATTTTTTTTTGATATAATAAGGAAAAACGGAGGCGGTGAACAGATGAATCCAAGCTTAAGTCTATATGACAACCTCGGCGGAGAGAAGACAATTCGGCGGTTGGTGGAAGCCTTCTATCCGCGGGTTCAACGTGATCCGTTGTTAGGACCCTTATTCCCGGAAGACATTACTCCGGTCATGGAGAAGCAATTTATGTTCTTATCGCAGTTTTTTGGGGGCCCGTCCCTCTACTCTGATGCCTTTGGCCATCCGATGATGCGCGCCCGGCATTTGCCGTTTCCGGTGACGACGGAACGCGCCGAGGCTTGGCTGGCCTGCATGAAAGCTGCGCTGGAGGAGATTGGCGTCGAGGAGCCGCTGCGAGGGATCGTGCTGGAGCGTCTGTCCGGCCCGGCTTTTCATTTCGTAAACACACCTTAGACCGATGAACATAATGTGCCGGGCAGGGCAGATTACTGAAAGGAAGTAGGACGTTTTGGAACTTGAACCGCTTTATCAGATCAAGGTCACTTGCATCCATTGTCAGAATGAATTTTCGACCTCGCGTGTGCGTCCGAGCTTTAAGCGGGCTGTACGTACGGACACGGATTTCTGCAGCTACTACCAGAAGGAGAATCCGGATTATTACGTTGTTCGGGTATGCCCGTCCTGCGGTTTTGCTTCGACGGAGAATTCGGTGCCACGATTGACCGAAAGGCAAAGAACCCTATTCCAAGAGGCGATCGGCAGTCGATTTAACCAGAAGGACTATGGCGGGCGCCGGGATTGGGAGACCGCGCTGGAGACGTACAAGCTGGCGCTGATCTGCGCGCAAACCATCGGCGAAACGGAACGAATTATTGCCAGCTTGCTGCATCATATTGCCTGGTTGTACCGGTACAAGAACAACGTCGAACAGGAGAAGCGTTTTCTGCAGTTTGCTCTGGAGGCTTACATCCGTGTTTACGAAAAAGAAGGCGTCGGCGGCAGCGATGCAAGGCTGATGTATTTGATCGGCGAGTTGAACCGTCGGGTCGGCAAGTACAACGATGCGGTCAAATGGTTTGGGCGCGTCATTAATGACAAGAAGATCATGGATGCGGCGATGATTCGGGCATCCCGGGAGCAATGGGCGCTGCTTCGCGAAGAAATGATGAATGGCGGACATGAGCTGCCTGAGGAAATGCGCGGTTGACGGAACGGACAAGCAGACATCGAAGAAGGCATGACGAAGGGCCGGTTCCAGAAGGAAACGGCCCTTTCCTGTATCTTGAGCGCTAAAGGCGACCTAACGGACCACCTTATCCGTTAACAGGTAATCATTGTCACAGTCCAGGACATGAAGCTTGTTCCCGCAACAGGGGAAGACAAGCAGCTTCTTCTTCCCTTCGTGGATCGTTTTCAACTCACGGGGCTTCAGCGGCAGCAGCACGTTACGACTGGAGCAAAATGGGCACTCATGGACATACACGTCCCCCATGACAAGATCATAAGGCCATGTTTGGTTAAACGGGATCATGAACGCTCCGATTCGTGACCGGCTTGACTGTCAATTCCGGGTTCTGATGGTGCGGAAGGCTGGCTTGCTTCTTCTTTGGCCAGTTCTGCGATTTTTTGCATTAAAATGTGCTGCGGCATATGCATAAGGTGCTCGACCGGCACCTTGAGTTTTGCGGCTAATTTCACGGCGGTATCCGCCGATATTTGCAACGGTTTCATGGAAATCCCCCCTGTATTTAGACAAGCGTGATAATAGAGCATCCTCTACTAGCATACACTGTTATCCCATAAAGCATCAATTCTAAACGATACGGAAAGGAAGCGAACTTATGTCAAGATTCGTAGGAACCCTTCAACAAACTTGGGACTTGGAAACCATTTTCCCTGGAGGTTCTGCCTCTACGGCGCTAAGAGATCATCTGGATGCTCTGGAACGGGATATTGCCGCCTACCAGGCGAAGCTGCAAGAACTGCAGGCCCCGTCCACTGTAGAAGAGACCAAGGCATTGGATAACCTGATTGAAGATCTGCAAGCGGCCGACAGCCGTCTGTCCGAAGCCGGCTCCTTTATCGGCTGTTTGACCGCGCAAGACCAGCATGACAAGAAAGCTCTCCAGCTTGACGCGAGAGTCACTTCGTTAAACGCTGCATACAACAACGTGATGACTTTATTCTGGAACCTGCTCCGCTTGACAAGTGATGAGGTGTGGGAAGCCTGGATGCAGCGGGAAGAAATCGCTCCGATCTCCTTCCTGCTTCGCGAGAAACGGGAGCAAGCGCGGGAGAAGCTGGCGCCGGAGCTGGAAAACCTCGTGTCCGACCTGGCAGTAGACGGTTATCACGGCTGGGGACAGCATTATGATACGATCGTCGCCAAAGTAGGAGTCCCTTTTGAAGAAGAAGGGGGCGAGGTTCAAATGCTGTCTGTCGGTCAAGCAGCTAACAAGCTGGATCATCCAGACCGCAATGTGCGCGAGCGCGTATTCCCGAAATGGGAGGAAGCCTGGACAAAGGCGGAGGACTATTGTGCCGATACGCTGAACCGCTTGGCGGGATTCCGCATTAAATTGTACGAAAAACGCGGCTGGGACGATATTTTGAAGGAACCGCTGGACATGAACCGGATGTCCAAAGCCACGCTCGATGCGATGTGGCAAGTGATCGTCGAGAACAAGCCGAAGTTTGTGGCTTATTTAGAGCGCAAAGCGAAGCTGCTTGGGGTGGAGAAATTAAGCTGGACCGATGTGGATGCCCCATTAGGCCAAGCCTCCGGCAAAATTTCGTACGAACAGGCAGCCGAAGACATCGTCGAGCAGTTCGGCAAATTTAGCCCGAAGCTGGCGGAGTTCGCCACCATGGCGTTTAATAAACGTTGGATCGAGGCCGAGGACCGTCCTGGTAAACGCCCGGGTGGTTTCTGCACTTCTCTGCCGCTGAGCAAGCAGACACGGATCTTCATGACATATGGAGGGAACGTATCCAACGTATACACGTTGGCGCATGAGCTGGGACACGCCTACCATCAATACGTGATGGAGGAGCTGCCAAGATTCAGTCAGGATTACGCGATGAACGTGGCGGAGACCGCTTCGACCTTCGCGGAAATGATTCTAGCTGACGCCTTCGTCAAACATGCGGAAGATGATCAGCAGAAAATTGTTCTGCTCGCCGATAAGGTGCAAAATTCAATTGCCTTCTTCATGAATATCCATGCCCGCTTCCTGTTTGAAACCCGTTTCTACGAGAAGCGCCGGCAGGGTTATTTGGATGCTGCGGAGTTGTGCGAATTAATGGAAGAAGCGCAGCGTGAAGCGTTCCAGGGGGCGTTGGGCAGCTATCACCCGCATTTCTGGGCATCTAAGCTGCATTTCTATATCACCGATGTGCCTTTTTATAATTTCCCTTACACCTTTGGGTACATGTTCAGCACGGGGATCTACGCACAAGCGCTCCGTGAAGGCCAAGGCTTTGCGGCTAAATATGATGCGCTTCTGCAAGATACCGGCCGCATGACGGTAGAAGAGCTGGCTGCCAAGCATCTGGGCGTGGATTTGACGAAGCCGGACTTTTGGCGTGACGCGATGGCCGTATGTGTGGCCGACGTTGACGCATTCTTGGAATTAACCAAATAAACCGGGCGCTACCTGCTTCATTCTGTTACACTATTTTAGGTCCTCGAGAGGGGACCTTTTTTTGTTGAAGAATTTTGTCGGAAGAGGAAAGAAAATATCGAGAGAAAAAGACATAATTAGTAAATATGTATCATAATGTTGATGTATAGGTAAATTTAACCTATAATGTGACATAAGACCTATTTCATAGGTTGCATTCTTTGGGGGAAAGGTGGGAGAATATGCTGAAAGCCGAGCAACTATCGCTGGTTAGGCAGATCGACATGGTTTTTAAGGAACTGGAGGAGGAACTGTCGGGGTTAACTTCGGGTACCGTATTTCTACAGATCCGGAATAACACCATCGGGAAATTTGGCATCCGCCACAATCCGATTGAGGGTCGAAATGGGCAGCTTCGTGAAGAACCTTACGGACTTAATGCAGAACAGATCCATTCTTTTCGAAAAATGGCGATTGAAGCGCTGAAGTACAAGCGGTACTGGACACATGGCGAGATCAGCTATGAATTCGCCCTGCGCCAAGGGGCTGTCGTCGTGGATGCCATCATGGAATCGAATTATAACATGGCCAACTTGCTGATCCAACGGTATTCGCAGAAGGAGCAAGTTGCTAATACATACCGAAAGCTGTCTTCCTAGAGGCTTTCAATATTTAAGGAAACAGGCGATCTGCTAAGCAGACCGCCTGTTTCTATAGAGGGTAATGGGAGGATGCAAGTTACAGGTTCGAACGACCCGACAACTGTTGCTCCGCCATTTGAACCAAACGTTTTGTGATATAGCCCCCAAGAGAACCGGTTTCACGGGAAGTATAGTTCCCATAGTAACCGTCTTGCGGAATTTGTACGCCCAATTCCTGAGCTGCTTCCATTTTCAGTTGTTGCAGCGCAGCAGTTGCTTGAGGAACAATAAGGTTATTACGGCTTCCGCGGCTTTGACCTGCCATGTTTGTCACCTCCTTTGGCGTTTGTGATGTTAGTATGGTTCGTAGGGTGCAAAATATGCGGGAGGCTTCAAAACTATAGCAGTGGTAATTATTTCTTCACGCAGACAAGCTGTGGAATCGTGGAATCATACAAAAAAGCCGCCTTCTATAAGGAAGGCGGAAATTTTGAAAAAGGTTAAGCTTCGTTCTCATCGCCGGTATTCGGATAAATCATTTCTAGGGAAAGATTTAATTCCAACGTTTGTTGCGGCGTCAATTCGATCAGCCCGGTCTCACTGGCGGGGAGGTTCAAATTTGGAGCGTCCGGCAACCATGTGTAAGGTTCAATGCAGAAGAATTGATCTGCTTCCCCCTTGGAGTAGATCACCCAAAATTTAAAATACTCAGGATCCGCTGCGTAGCGAAGGCCATAGCCGTCATCGCGCAGCATCAACGCTTCGACCGGCTTATCTCCGATTCGCAGCATGGTATCGCAATTCACGCCTTGCAGATTCATCCCTGTGTTTAATGCATCCCAGCTTCCTAGCGGAGCGGTCTTCCCGGTAGGAATGTTCTCCTCGTCCAATTCGTAAAGCTCCGTCACGGGCAGCTTCACATTCCAGCGACCAGGTTCGCCGTCAATGAGAAACCAGGTATGCAGCCCCAAACCAAAAGGGGCTGGGTTGTGACCCAAGTGCGTAATCTTGAAGGTTTGCGTTAATTTTGTCCCTTGCAATCTGAGCGTCATTTCCAGCTTCAAGGGTTCGGGATACTGACGGATCCAATTGGGATCGTCAGAGGTTTTGAATTCTGTGGTGATCGTGCAGCCTTCGTCGTCTTCTTCAATATCGCTCACACACCAGCTTTGCGTACGGTGCAGACCGTGGATGTGGTTGTCATTTGCCGTATTGCGATCAAATTGATATTCTTGCCCGGCATACGTGAATTTCCCTCTGCGAATGCGTCCGGGGGGAGTTAAGAGCGGGATGCCGAAATGATATGGCTTCTGCAGGTAGAAATCAAGTTCGTTCTCTTCTGGATGACGCAGCACATCGCGCTGCTGGACATTGTCCCATATACGAATGACGTTATTTCCTAGGCGAGGTAGCAGCGTGACTTCAAGCTCTCGGCTATGTAAGATGTACGTATCGTAACCGTTCCATTGCCCTTTGGTCACCTTTTTCATATCGTTGCTCCTTTTCCCACATAATCAGTTCCTTAGACTAGACTAATCATAACACTTTTTGCGTAAGACGAAAAATAGATTTGACACCAACGCTGGTGTTATTTATGATGATAGGCATAATGAGAAAGCGTTGATGAGGGGAAGTAGGCGAAGTTTCCGTTCTTCAGAAAGCCGGTGGTTGATGCGAACCGGTGAAGGAGCTTGTGCCGAATGGGCCTCGGAGCGCCAGGTTGAACACAAGAGGCGATGAGCCTGTTGCCAGTAAGCCGGCCGGATCATCCACGTTACGGATTGGAAAGGCTGATCTTGTTGCGACAAACGCATCAGCGTCTTAAGTTGACTGCGTAACATTCATGCTCCAACATCAGCAAAGAAGGGTGGCACCACGGTCTCACGTCCCTTGCGGGCGTGGGGCCTTTTTGCATTTTACAATAAACCCGGGGTCTTACTTATGCAGAAATAAAATTAAAGGGAGGATTTTTGTTATGAAGAGAGTATTATCGGGCATTCAGCCCAGCGGCAAACTGACATTAGGCAATTACATCGGGGCGATTAAGAACTTTGTGAAGCTGCAGCATGATCATGCTTGCAACTTTATGATCGTGGATTTGCACGCGATCACCGTTCCGCAGGAACCGGCTGCACTGACGGAGCAATCCGAAGCGGTGGCGGCGCTTTATCTCGCAGCTGGTATCGATCCGAATAAAGCGAACGTATATCTGCAATCCCATGTGATGCAGCATGCCCAGCTCGGATGGCTGCTGACGACGCTCACCTCGATGGGCGAGCTGGAACGGATGACGCAATTTAAAGACAAATCGGCCGGGAAAGAATCCGTTGGGGCCGGGTTGTTCGTTTATCCTGCTTTAATGGCGGCGGATATTTTGATTTATAATGCGGATCTGGTGCCGGTTGGAGATGACCAGAAACAGCATTTGGAATTAACCCGTGATTTGGCGGGACGGTTCAACCATCGGTTTGGCGAATACTTTACACTGCCGGAGCCGTACATTCCTGAGGTTGGGGCACGGATCATGTCGCTGGACGATGCCTCCAAGAAAATGAGCAAAAGCAATCCGAACCCAGGCAGCTACATCGCCTTGCTGGACACCCCGGACGAAATCCGCAAGAAGATCAGCCGGGCAACTACGGATTCCGGGCGCGAAGTAAAATTCGATCCGGCGACGAAACCGGAGATCAGCAACCTGATTACGATCTACAGCCAATGCTCGGGACTGACCATCGCGGAAGTAGAGAAACGTTATGAAGGTCAAATGTATGGTCCGTTCAAGAAAGACTTGGCTGAAGCGGTCGTCAGTGTGCTTGAGCCGCTCCAACAGCGGTACCGTGATATCCGCGAGTCGGGCGAGCTGCGCAACATCTTGCGCCAAGGAGCGGAACGCGCTTCCGAAATGGCTGAGAAAACGCTGCAGGATGTTCAACGTCTGATGGGGTTTGTCGGAAAATAAGCGATATGTCAAAAGAAAGCCGCCGGCTGTGCCCGGCGGCTTACTGTGTCACTAAATTGTCATAGTTAACGCGCGATATTCCAGCGATTGTCAAACACTTCTAGCTTTTGATATGATAAAGTTTATAGCATAAGGGTAAAAACGTTGAACATTTTATGAATGATCAATAAAGGTAAGCCTAAGCCTAAACTGAACTTTATTTCAAATATAGGAGGAATGAATCGCGCGTGGACAAACCATTAAGTGTTCAGGCTTCTTCGGAATCCGCTGCGTTGTCCGTGAGACCTACTCCTCCGGGAGAGACGGCGACTTGGAGAGATTTTATCGCCTTAACGAAACCGGGCATTCTGCGTTCGAATCTGATTGCTGCGTTTGCCGGGTTTTGGGTGGCTTCCCGCTGGGAGCTTGATTATATTCAATTAGTTGTCATGTTGCTGGGAACGATGTTGGTGATGGCATCGTCCTGTGTCTTTAACAATTACTTCGACCGGGAGATGGACACGAAGATGGCCCGGACGAAGAATCGCGCCCTCCCTACGGGGAAGCTGGCTCCGAGAACGGTGTTATGGTATGCCGTCATCTTAGGAGTGCTTGGCTTATCCGTATTGTTTATCTTCTCCGGTCCGTTGGCCGGGTTGTTTGGTGCGGTAGGGATGTTTGTCTACGTGGTGGTGTATACGCTGTGGCTTAAGCGCAGCTCGACCTGGAGTACGTCGGTTGGGGCCATCTCCGGCGCTATGCCGCCGGTCATTGGCTATGTTGCGGCTTCCGGCGGAATCGATTTGGGAACTTGGATGTTATTCGCCCTGTTGTTCCTATGGCAACCGCCCCATTTCTGGGCGCTGGGGATTCGCCGTACCGAGGAATATCGGGCTGCTGGTTTCCCGTTGTTGCCGGTTGTGAAGGGCATTCCGCGCACGAAGTTGCAGATGATCCCTTATCTGGCATTGCTGATTCCGATACCGATTTTGATGTATGTCTATGGCTATACGGGCGTTTGGTTCCTCATCATCGGCACCCTGCTGTCGGTGGCTTGGCTGCTCATGGCACTCCAAGGGTTCCGGGCTAAGGATAACGACGCTTGGGCGAAACGGGTGTTTATTTTCTCCGTGAACTATTTAACCATTGCTTTAATCGTGATGATCTTGGATACGGTTAGGTTGTAATTAGGGGGATGGGAAATGGCGGTTTTGAAGAAATATAAATGGACATGGATTCTGCTGGCCATCTGCGTGATTTTAGCCGGCTATCTGCTCTGGGATACGTATGCGAAGCCTAAGCTTCCTGTGATCCGCCCTGTTGCGGATTTTAGCATGGAGAACGTAGACGGCAAGACGGTCTCGCTGCAGGATACCAATGGCAAAGTCCGGCTGTTTTATTTCTTCTTCACCAACTGTCCCGATGTTTGCCCGATCACAACCTTCCGACTGAGCCAGGTCCAGGATATTTTGAAAGAGAAAGGCTTATTCGGCAAGGATGCGTCGATCGTCTCGATCTCGTTTGATCCGGAACGCGATACGCTGGAGAACATCAAGGCGTTTGGGGATAAATTCAAAGCGGATTATTCCGGTTGGTATTTCCTGCGGGGGGATCAGCAGAAGACGATCGACCTGGCGATGGACTCCTTTAAAATTCTGATCGATAAGGACGCGGATGGAAACTACGTGCATATGGATCTCATCGGTCTCGTTGATCGCAAAGGCCAACTGCGGGAAATTTACCGGCCAGAGGCGACGCCGGATGAAATCGCCGCAGGTGTGATGAGCCTCGCCAAGGAGTAACTTCATACACAATCAAAACTTGTCATAGGTAGCCGGTGTTGGGGGATAGATGATGTATTCCTCCAGCCCGGCTTTTTCTAATTGGGCGATGAGGTATTCATCGGGTGTTCCTTCGACTCCGGCATATCCTCGTCTTGTGTAAATTTGCTCCGCATCAGGGAAAGCATCCCGAAGTACACCGCGAATTCGTTTGCCGGAAGGATCGTTGTCGAGGAACAGAAACAACTCGTCATCCTTAACTTTCTTCCGCAAGGTCTCCAGCTTCTCATGATTTAATGTCCCAAACGTACAGTAGATGCGGACTTCTTCGTCTAATAAGCGCCGCAGCTTGCTGCGATCGTTCTTCCCTTCCACAATGATGCTGATTGCCAAAATAAATCCCCTCCAGGCTAAACGTAAACCTCCAAGCTGGGGTTATTACGTTCTAGTTTATACCCGGGAGGGGACTTCATGCAAAATTGCTAGAAACTAGATAAGAAAATAAGGGCTGTTCGATTCGATTAGTTCAATTCTATGCCAAAGCGCATGCCTGGATCACCAATAAACACAATCGTTCCGTTCTCAGGCAGGTTCACTTGGGTGCTGCCGCTGGCCACCGAGAAGTTCACGCAAGCCCCTGCAGCATCATACACGGCAAAGGAGGCTTTGGCTGGAAGTTCCACCGTGATCGTCTTTCCTGCTGCTTTCGCCGGAATCGTGTACCAACGCGCTTGTTCAGACGGCTGCAAGGTCACCGCGGACTTCTTGCCGGGGTACAGCTCTTGGATTTGATCGCCGCTGAGGTACAAGGCGCCGCCGGCCTCCAAATATTCACTTCCGCCTTGAGTGAAGAAGCGATATTCTTCGGAGTCTCGGCTGCCCGTCGCTGGAACCTGATGTTTGCCCATCAATGTATCAGGGCCTGTAATTTGTTTGTCCATCACGTAGCCGGGCAGGCTGTCCGTACGGTTCATTTGGACAACTGGCAACATCATGAAGTAGGCCATCGAGCTGTATTTTTCCGATACGAGGTAATAACTTTTCCCATCGCGTTGCTTCCAGGCTGCCTCCGCTTCCGGTGAAATGGTGTTGTCCGTAAGTTTCTCTGCGGAGTACAGATTGAGGGCGAGCTGGCCTAATTCAGGAACGGTGGCGTATTGTCTTTCCCACAGATAGGTGCGTCCGTTCTTCTCTTTCACAAAGCTGACTTTCAGTGATCCGTCCTCGCTGACGAAGGTCCCGTCTTTCGTATACACGAGCTTAGGAAGTCCTAACGATTCGCCAGGCGCAAACGGGGACGTGATTTGGATTTCACCATCGGCGACATCGATGCGGATCAGCTGGTTGGTGGCTCCATAATATCCGCTGAACTGCTTGAGTTCTTCAGGCATGTCCGCTTGTTCCGGCGTACCAAAGGATTTGGCTGGCTTGAGCTCGGAAATCGTCCCCTTCTCCTTTAACGCTTGGAGCAGGATTTCGTTCGCAAGCAATTGGTTCAGCGAGCTGGACCCGCCGGAGGAGAGAACCGCTGCTGCCATTTGTTGCTCTGGCAACACGACCAGCTGGGCATGATACAGCAATGTATCGCCGCCTTTGGCCAATGCTTGGATACCGTATTCATTAAAAGGAAACAGTTTTACACTGTCCCAGCCTAGACCAAAGTCGACGCTGTTGTCGTTATCCTGAGGCCAGATCCCTCTTTTATACTCCGGTTGTGCCGTCGCTTTAGCTGCTTGCTTGGACAAAATGTTGTCGGCTTCGCCCGTAAACAAGCCGGCGAATTTCACCAGATCTTCAGCGGTCGAGTAAACGCCGCCCGTCCCGATTACATTCACCGTTTCCTTCGGTAATGGCTGTGGATTTCCTGGTGCATAGAGTGCGGCAAGCTTGTCAAAGTCGAGACCGTCCTGCGGCGTCAACGTATGCTCCATCCCAAGCGGTTCGGTGAATTCCTGGTGGATATAATCCGTAAAATCCATCCCGCTGACACGTTCGACTAAAATTTCCGCCAGTGTAAATCCGTCGTTGCAGTATACGGAATACGCTCCTGGGTCAGCCTTCAGGGATTGATTGGCCAGTTGGTCAAGCAGCGTATCATGCGCATAAGGGTCGTTGTCTTCGAACAAAAACGCGTTGGTGAGACTGGATCCCTGCATACCTGAGGAATGGTTCAGCAGCATGCGCGGCGTGATCTGCTTGTATCGCTCATCGTTCATCTTAAACTCCGGGATATAATTAACCAACGGCGAATCGAGATTGATTTTACCTTGATCGACCAGTTTCATAACGGCAGCGGTCGTAAACATTTTGCTGGTCGATCCGATGCCGTATATCGTTTCAGCGGTCAGCGGAATTTTGCCTTCAGGATCATTCTTTCCGGCTTGTCCTGAAACGAGGAGTTTGCCATGGTCGACCAGGGCGTACTGAACGCTGGTTGTTCCGTACGTCTCGGTGAGCAATGCGGCCTTCGCGGCGGCGATTTCCTCCAAGCCTTGCGGTGAGGTGTTGGCCTGCGGCGCCTCTGCCGCCATAACCGTTCCAGGTAACCATAGCGTAAGAGTCAGAATGATGGCTAAAATCGAGTTTCGTTTTTTCTTCAACTAGAGCCCTCCCTTAAAATTTGATCTATCTTTTAGTACGTTAACAGAGGAAGGGAGGGTTCATCTTTTTCGGTAGATGATGGAATCTTGTGCTGCAAAAGCCCCCTTAAACACAAGCGGCCTGCCCGAGGGCAGACCGGTGTGCAGGGGTCAGTAACAATGACAAGAATTAATAAAGAGGAGCACGGAGGATGATTACCAGCAAGATGTACAACACGAGGATCGTCCCCGTCGTTGTCCAGAATCCATAGCCAGGAACCATCGGGCCCGGTCCGCAATTGTCAATGCCGCCCATTCATGTTCACCCCGCTTTCAAACATGATCGGTTACTACACGATTATCTTATGTAGGACCGTATCATGTGCCCTGTGCGGCAGCCTAAACTGAAATGAAAAATCCGTTGCACTTGTCCCGCGGGCATAAGTCCATCGATTAATGATGGTGTCCCGTGCCCGCGCCAACTGGGGGCGGCAGGGTTGCGGTAAACTTTCTAGGCGGGACGATGATGGTGGCCAGCATCAGCACGAAGAAGGCTAGGAAGTAAGGAGAATAGCTGCCGTGCATGGCTCCCGCGACAATCGGGCCGATAAAGGAACCCAGCGACATGGCGATCGATTGCAGTGAAAACACGGTGCCGAGCCGTTTGCCTCCGCTTAAATCGATAAACAACGAAGCCATGGCGGGATACACGACTCCCTTCGCCATCCCTAGGGCTACAAGCACCACGGGAAGCGGAATGAACTCAAAGGCGGCCAAGGCGAAGAAAGATAAGGCGATCCCCAGAATGCCGATACTGGCTCTTAAATAAGGGGAATAGCGGCTCAAAAATAACATCGACAGCGTGACCAGCGCCCCTAAGCTGATAATAGAAAAATAAAAGCCGGTGTTCATGATCCCCTCTGCCCCGCCGGCTTGCAGCGGCAGTTCAAAGAACAAAATGCCCTGTGAGCAGGAGACGGCGAGCGGCAACACGTAATAACGCAAAGGGATCACATTGATCTTCACTGGTACCTGTGATTTCGCCGCGTCCAATTTGGCCGGACCTTCCGTAACCAAACGGGGAGGCTCCTTGATCGTAAAAATGGCAATGATGCCTGTCGAGATCAACAGCCAGCCCAGCATTTGAAAGGCGATGGAAAAGCCGGATTGAGCGACAAGAAAAGCGCCGGCGGCCGGCGATACGACGGAAGCAACGGTATGCATCACCCCGTGACCGGCCATCAGCTTGCCTTGCTGCACCGGATTTTTGGACAGCGAAGCGAGCATCGCCAGACAGGCCGGGGACAGGAAGGCGAGCACAAAACCGCTGATGGAACGCAGCACGAGCAGCTGCCAAGGCTCCGTGACATAGGCTTGAAGCAGCAAAACCAAGCCGGCAGTCACCAGGCTAAAGATCATGTACGGTTTGCTGCCGTGGCGATCGACGCCCTGGCCGGCGAGCAGGTTGCCCGGCAGATGCGTCAGCGCATAAATCCCCATCATCCAGCCGATAAACGTCGGCGCGGCTCCCAGCGACAAGGCAAACGGAGTCAGGATCGGGTACTGGGCGTGCAGGTCGAAGAAAGCCAGAAACATAAAGAAGTACAGCCAGAAGGCGATTTTCACGCGTCGCCCCTCCTTTTCGTAGAATGAACGTTAGTATTACTTGTACGCTCCCATGGACGAACTTATTACCCGATCGGCTTTCCATCACGAAGTAGAGGCGGAGATGCTGTTCGACTTCGAATCTTGAATTCACCTTGTCTCTTCGTTGCTCACGTAGCTTCCAGCTACGCTCCGCTACTCGATCCAAGTTTCATCCAAGCTTGATTTCCGCGGGATTGGGGGTTAAGCTGACATGGTCTTGGGCCATCATGTATAATGGGTTAGAATCAAAATACAGAAATCAAAAATCATGGAAAATCTAAATATGGAGGATTCATCAATGTATGACGTACAAGTATGGACTGAATTTCTGAAAGAAAATTGGCTGGTGATTGTTGTAGCACTGGTCATTCTCTTCCTTGTGCTCAATTTTGTGAGAACGGTTGTCAAATGGGCACTGGTGCTGGTCATCGCCGCATTTATCGTGATTTACAGCGGGATCACGCTGAAGGATATCGGGGAGGCAGTAACAACGGTGAAGGAACAAGCCCTCGACATCAGTAAAACCGAAGCGTTGAACATGATGAAAAATGAAGCGAAGGAAGCCCAAATCACGCAAAATCCGGACGGTTCGTTTACCATTACGACCCCGAATCTGGAAGTGACCGGACAAGCGGGCAGCGATAAAGTGAAAGTATCGTTCCGCGGCGTTTCGTTGGGTGAATGGTCGATGAACGACACGCTGGAGGCTTTCATCCAAGAAGCGAAACGGAATTCTCAATAACCTAAGATAATGACGACTTACACCTAGATTGGACGGAGGAGCTTATGAAGCTGGACATGACGACATTGCTGCAAACGCTAAGCGAATATAACTGGATCACGGTGCTGCTGCTTGCCGTGCTTCTCAGCTCGGTGCTGCAGGGATTGGTGCGCGGAGCCTCCCGTTCGGCAGGCCGTCTGTTCACGCTATTAAGCGGCGGCGTCTTATCGCTGGTTGGCATTGCCATCGCCATCCCGTTAACGCTGTGGTTATCTCCGAAGGTTCAGACTTGGCTGACGGAGCTGCCGTTGCCGGATCGAGAGCTGGCGAAATGGGAGCAAGTTCTATATATGCTGGTCATGGCGGTGCGGGATTTTCCGCTGATGCGATTTGCCGTCGTTTTTCTTCTGCTCTATTGGATCATACGTACTTTGGCGGGCTTCGCGATGCTGTTCGTTCGCGGGGGAAGCGGTCTGTTCGGCTGGCTGTTCTCCGGCGGGGACCGTCCGGCTTCGCTGCTGAGCCGTTTGGCTGGCGCAGGAATCGGCGCGGTGATTGGTGCGGCGCGTTGCGTGATGCTGATCGCCATCTTATTTATTGTCGTGACGTTGTATCCCAACAGCGGGTTCAGCCGTTACGTAGAAGCCTCGCCGGTCTATCAACAAGGGGCAAGAACGATTATTGAGCCGATTACCGGCAATTTGATCAAGGAGAAGCTGCCGGTATTCACGCGCAGCGTAGAAGCAGAGCTTGGCAGCATCCTGCAGCAGAAATACGAAGTGATTGATGCCAACATTCCCGAATCCATTGAGTTGGCCGCTGTAGAGATCACCAAAGGCGCTGACACGGATGAAGAGAAGGCCCGGCGCCTATACGACTGGGTTGGAACCCGGGTGTCATACGATTACGATAAAGTGAAAGACTATGAGGAGAAAGGCATCTGGCATGAGCAAACGCCGCAAATGACGTTTGATACCAAACGCGGGGTGTGTATCGATTATGCCCGGCTCTATGCCGTCATGGCCAGAACCGTCGGACTTCAGGTGAAGGTCGTGACCGGACTTGGATACGACGGGCAAGGCGGGTACGGTCCTCATGCCTGGAACGAGGTATACTTGTCCGAGAAAGACGCCTGGATTCCGCTGGATTCGACCTGGGCCAAGAGCGGCGACTGGTTTAATCCGCCGGCATTCAGTGAAACCCATGTCCCTAACAAGCTGATTTGAGTAAGGGCTGCAATTTAAGTTGGTGCGATGAAAAAATACTGGAAAGGGGGCGTAACTTCACCGCCCCTTATTTCGTTATGGTACTATAGAGAAGTTGACTGCAAGAAATGAGGATTTAAGGGATAGAAAGTAGGGAAACGCCTTGAAAAGCACTTATGCGAAGGATCCGCAAGAACAAGAAATCGCAATGCAACGCCATTTTAACATTCGGCTTAACATGTTTTTCTTTAGTGCTTTTGCCATATTTACCGTTATCATCGTACGTTTAGCCATATTACAGTTCGTAGAAGGTCCAACGTTGTCTAAACAGGAGAGTAATTTGCGCGTTAAGGATGTGCCGCTTGCTCCAACCCGCGGAACGATTTATGCGGCGGGGGGCGAGAAGTTAGCCTATTCCACGCCGGTTCAATCGCTGTATATCACGCTGCAGAAAGACTACAGCAATTCCACAGATAAGGGAAAAGCCAATCGTCCGGAAGCATTGGCACTTGCCAAGAAGCTGAAGGAAGTTTTCGATAAATTAGGTTCGCCGGAGACCCAAATGACGGAAGAGGACATCATCAAGGCGATGGACCTTGATTACCGGCAGTATAACGGGTTTACGCCGCGTCGAATTAAAATCGATTTAACGCCTGCGGAAGTTGCTTATTTCTTGGAACGGAAAAGTGAATTTCCGGGGATCGACATCGTTGAGGAGAGTATCCGCCATTACGATCCTGATACCGTAGCTGTGCAAACGATCGGCTATATCCGAAAGTTTAAAGGGGCATCTACATCGCTGGAGAAGTACAAGCAGATCCGGGAAGCGAAGAACGATGATCCGGCACTGCAATATACAGAAACTGAGGACGTCGGATACGACGGCCTGGAGTTGTACTATCAGGACGAGCTGCGCGGGAAGAACGGCTATAAGAGCGTGCCGATTGATCCGCGGAACATGGCCACCGGGATCCCGGAAATTACGCCGCCGGAAAAAGGCCATGATCTTCACACGACGATCAACAAGAACATTCAGATGGTCGCTGAGCAGGCAATCCTTGATCAGATCGAATGGGTGCATACCCACCCGGTATCCGGGAAGGTTCATCCTAATGCTAAAACCGGCTACGCGGTTGCGATGGAAGTCGAGACCGGCAATGTGGTGGCTATGGCCAGCATGCCGGACTACGATACCAATGTGTGGCAATCCGGCGGGATATCTCCTGAGAATTGGAGCAAGATCTCTTCCAACTATCAGAACGGGGCGATCACGCCGATTAGTTCGGGGCGGTCGGGGCATAACTTGGAATCCGTTATTTTGTTGGGTTCAACCATTAAGCCGTTATCGGTGTTGACCGGCTTGAATGAAGGTTTGTTTACAACAAGTACCTATTATAACGATACAGGTATTGCCTACTTTGGGAAGAACAATTCTGCAAGTGTCCGGAACTCCCAACGCCATGCTTATGGTTCCATCGACCCGGCTGGCGCGATCCGTCATTCTTCAAACACCTTTATGGTTGATATGGTGGGGGAAAGACTCTACAACAAATACGGATCGAAAGGGATTGAAATTTGGGACAACTACATGAAGCAGTTTGGTCTAGGGGTTTCGACGGGTGTGGATCTGCCAAAAGAATATTTGGGCAATCTGGAGTATACAAATGAATCGGAGACAGCCTTATCAAGGCTAGTCTATGCTTCCTTTGGACAACAAGGGAAATACACCGCGATGCAGCTCGCCCAATATACAACGGCTTTGGCTACGCGAGGGAAACGCATGGAACCGCATCTCGTCAGCAAAATTACCGATACGGACGGCAATATCGTAAAGGAATTTAAGCCGGTAGTTCTCAATGAGGTCAAATTTAACGATGCTTATTGGAAAGAGGTCATCAGCGGTATGGAGACCGATGTCTCCATGGCTTTCTCAGGATTCCCTTACGATTTTGCTAGAAAAACCGGGACCTCGGAGCAATGGGCTGATGGTGCCAATCGCGATAACGGCGTATTTATCGCTTTCGCCCCTCGGGAGAACCCGAAACTGGCGGTAGCAGTTGTTATCCCGGAAGGCGGCTTTGGTGCATACAGCGCCGCGCCGGTTGCCCGTAAAATTTTTGATGCATACGATCAGGAATATGGCTTGGACGGGGTTCCGAAAAAGACCAAAAACCAAAATCAGCAACAGACAAACAATAATGCTTCCCAGCAAAACGGAAATCAAACCGAGCAAACGAATCCTTAATTGAATCCAATGACAGCAACGACCTTTTCACAGCGATGTTGAAAGGGTCGTTTTTCTTATGGAAGGACGATTCATCACTAACAGGGAGGCGTAAAGTGGATGAACAAATTCGTCATTGAGGATCCCCAGGAACAGCAAGCCTCCATGCGGCGGCATTTCTATATTCGGCTGAATCTGTTTTTCTTCAGTGCCTTCGCGTTGTTCACCCTCATCATTATCCGACTTGCCATCTTGCAGTTTGTCGAAGGACCATCGATCTCTATGGAAGAGGTGAAAATGAGGTTCCGGGATGTCCCGATGCCGCCGGTTCGAGGATCGATTCTGTCCGCCGATGGAGCGAAGCTGGCTTATTCCACGCCAATCCAAACCTTATATTTGACTTTACAGAAAAGTAACTATGATTCTACAACTGAAACGGGCAGAGCCAATTTGACAGAAGCTGAGGCCCTGGCGAATGAATTGAAGAAGGTGTTTGATTCGTATGGCGATCCCAACGCGCAGATGACGGAGGAAGAGATTCTGGATGCGATGGATTTGAAATTTCGCCGCAGCAGCGGGTTTGCTCCACGTCGAATCAAGAGCAACCTGACGGAACAAGAAACCGCCTATTTCCTTGCTCAAAAAAGCAGGTTTCCTGGAATAGACATCATTGAGGAGTCGGTGCGCCACTATGACCCTGATTTGGTTGCGGTGCAAACGATCGGTTATCTAAAGAAGTTCCAATCCACATATGATTTGGCTTGGTATCAGCCGATACGGGAACGACGAAATACCGACCCGGCGCTGCAATACACGGAAGACGAGTTTGTCGGCTTCGATGGGTTGGAGCTATATTATCAGCAGGAACTGCGGGGGAAAAACGGATATAAGCGCGTGCCGATTGATCCGCGGAACATGGTGAATGGCGTTCCCGAAATCGTACCACCGGAGAAGGGGTACGATCTACATACGACAATCAATAAAAGGGTGCAACAGGTCGCAGAACAGGCGATTCTGGATCAAATCGAGTGGGTTCATCAAAACCTAGTATCCGGTAGAGTGCATCCTCACGCCAAAACGGGTTATGCCGTGGCTATGGAAGTCGACACTGGAAACGTCATCGTGATGGCCAGCATGCCGGATTATGATACGAATGTATGGCAAACTGGCGGAGTATCCAATGAGGTATGGAACCAAATTTCGTCAAATTATCGGAATGGCACGGTATGGCCGTATTCCTCCGGGCGCTCCGACCACGATTTTGAGTCCACCGTGTATCTGGGTTCGACGATCAAGCCATTGTCGGTGTTGATCGGCTTAAACGAAGGTTTGTTTACGACCAAGACGAAGTACAACGATCGAGGGATCGCTTATTTCGGCCGCAACGATTCAGCGAGCGTGCGGAATTCTTCCGGGCATGTCTACGGCCCCCTTTATCCGAAAGACGCCATTCGCGTATCGTCCAATGCATTTATGGTCGATATGGTCGGGGAGAAGCTGTACAACAAATATGGAGCCAAAGGGATTCAGGTTTGGGACGATTACATGAAGCAATTTGGGTTAGGCGTCCCCACAGGAATCGATTTGCCTGATGATTTCCGAGGGATCTTGGATTATAAAGACGAATCGCAGACGGCATTGTCCCGCTTGGCTTATGCCTCCTTCGGGCAGCAGGGCAAATATACGACGATGCAACTGGCGCAATATGCCGCAACGCTGGCCAATCGGGGAAAACGCATGCAACCTAGACTTGTGCAGAAAATCACCGATGCCGAAGGCCAAGTGGTGGTTCAATTTGAACCGAAGGTGCTTAACGAAGTGAAGATGAAGGAGGCCTATTGGGATGAAGTTATTGAAGGGATGCGAACAACTGTGAACGCCTTTGATGGGTTTCCTTACGATTTTGCCCGCAAGACGGGAACTTCGCAGCAGGATTACAGAGGAGAACTGTTGGATAACGGCGTGTTTATTGCATTCGCCCCAAGGGAGAAGCCGAAGCTGGCGGTGGCGGTTGTAATTCCCGAAGGAGGCTTTGGGGCTTACAGCGCGGCACCGGTTGCTCGGAAAATTTTTGATGCATATGATCGGGAATACGGTTTGGACGGTAACCCTAAGAAGTAAATATAGGATTAAACGAAGCCTTGCTCGCGATGAGCAGGCTTTTTTTGTTTTATGGGAAATTCCTCTTGCTTTTTGGGAATCTTTTGCTTAGAATTTGCCCTAAGGAAACATTTTTATACAAATAAAACAAAAAGGTATCAAGTAAACAAGTGTTCTCTTGTACAACATTAAATCAAATTCGAGGAGAGGAGTAGCAAAATGGACGAAATGAAGATCAAGAAAAGCCCGTTTGAACGGGCCAAAATGACGCTCGGCGTGCTGGCGTTCATCGTATTAGTGGCTTGTTCCAAAGTACAAGATCAGGTTGATCATGTTCGCGCATCGGCTAATGATTCCCCCGTTAAGGTGGTGACTACGATCGGCATGATCACAGATGTCGTTCAGGAGGTTGGCGGCGAGCAGGTTGAAGTCACCGGTCTAATGGGGCCAGGAGTGGACCCGCATTTATACAAGGCGTCACAGGGGGATATCGAGAAGCTGGATCAGGCGGAGGTCGTGTTTTACGGTGGATTGCATTTGGAAGGGAAAATGACGGAGATTTTCGAGAAATTGGAGCAGAAGAAGCGGACTGTGGCGGTCTCGAAGGACATTGATCCTAGCGAGCTGCGCTCGGGTGCAGATGCCGGGGGGACGCAGTACGATCCGCATATCTGGTTTAACGTACGGCATTGGATCACAGCCACACAAGCGATCCGCGACACGTTGTCGGCCTACGATCCAGACCATGCCGACGTCTACCGGGGGAACGCCGAGGCGTATATTGCCGAATTGGAGAAGCTGGATGCGGAAGTGAAGGAGCGGATCGCAGAAATTCCTGAGCAGGACCGGATACTGGTCACGGCTCATGATGCTTTTGGCTACTTCGGAGATGCCTATGGCATTCAGGTGATGGGTCTGCAGGGAATCAGTACGGCGGCCGAATACGGTTCAAGGGATGTTGCCAAGCTCCGAGACTTCCTGGTTGAGCATAAGATCAAAGCTGTATTTGTTGAGTCGAGCATTCCGACCAAATCAATGGAAGCGGTGATTGCCGGAGCTGCAGAGCTGGGGCATACGGTAAAAATCGGCGGCGAGCTGTATTCCGACTCGCTGGGAGAACCAGGTTCAGAAGCGGATAGCTACATCGAGATGGTCCGTCATAATGTCAACACGATCGTTGAGGCCTTGAAATAACTTTAGAGAGGGTGATCCAAAATGAACGTTTATCCGCTTGAGGTGAACCGATTAACCGTTGCTTATCAGAAGAAGCCGGTGTTAAGATCGGTTTCTTTTCACATCCCGGAAGGGCAGTTGATTGGGATACTAGGTCCTAATGGAGCGGGGAAATCTACGCTGCTAAAAGCTGTACTGGGGTTGCTTCCAACTCTGGACGGTGAAGTTCGCATCTATGGGAAGTCCTATCGGGAGCAACGCAAATTGATTGGCTATGTGCCGCAGCGCGAATCGGTGGATTGGGATTTCCCAACGAATGCGCTGGATGTTGTGATGATGGGGCGTTACGGCCAGCTTGGCTGGTTTCGCCGCCCCGGAGTCAAGGAACGGCAGATCGCGCTGGAATGTCTCGCGAAGGTGGGGATGGCGGAGTACGCCGGGCGTCAGATCAGTCAGTTATCCGGCGGACAACAGCAACGTGTCTTTCTGGCGCGGGCTCTGGCTCAAAATGCGCACGTGTATTTTATGGATGAACCGTTTGCTGGCGTCGATGCCACTACAGAGAAAGCGATCATCGCCCTGCTGCACGAATTAAAGGAGCAAGGGAAAACGGTGCTGGTGGTTCATCACGATTTATCTACAGTACGGGAATATTTTGATCATGTGCTGCTGCTGAACGGTGAGTTGATTGCCGCCGGACCTACTGAGGAGACATTTACACCGGAAAATTTGCACAAGACGTACGGCGGGAAGATTGCTATGCTGGCCGATTTTGGCGCGGTGCCTGCGGGGAAGGTGTGACGCGATGCTAACGACATTATGGCAATGGATCACGGATCCAAACCTGCAGTGGATTCTGATGGGATCCTTGTTGCTTGGCTTGGGCAGCGGCGTCATCGGCTCTTTCACTTATCTTCGCAAGCAAAGCCTGCTTGGGGATGCGTTAGCGCATGCCGCGCTGCCAGGAATCTGCATCGCTTTTATGCTAAGCGGCGTCAAATCCGTCGGCCTGTTTATGCTTGGGGCCATCCTCGCCGGGATGGCAGCGACGTTTGGTATCTCCGCCATTACCCGCTACACGCGGATCAAGCAGGACGCAGCGCTGGGCATCGTGTTGTCGGTGTTTTTTGGCATCGGCATCGTGTTGCTAACCCAAATCCAGCATAGTGGCAACGGGAACCAGAGCGGGCTCGACAAATATTTGTTTGGTCAGGCGGCTTCCATGATGTTGGCTGACGTTTACTTGATGGGCGCGGTGTCCGTGTTGCTGATTTCGATATGCGCGTTGCTTTTTAAGGAGTTGAAGCTGGTGAGCTTTGATCCCGGGTTTGCCCGGGGCATGGGGCTTCAAGTAGCTTTCCTTGAACAGTTGCTGCTAATGATGACCGTGGTGGCGGTTGTCGTGGGCATTCAAGCCGTGGGCGTGGTGCTCGTCGCCGCCTTGCTAATTACCCCGGCTGTGGCTGCGCGGTACTGGACGGATGCGCTGGGCGTGATGGTTGTGCTGGCCGGCGTGTTCGGAGCACTGTCAGGTGTAACCGGTACGCTGATCAGCTCCACTTTATCGAACTTGCCAACTGGGCCTGTGACGGTGTTAGCGGCGACCGCTTTGTTTTTCGTCTCCGCTGTGTTTGCGCCAAATCGGGGTTGGCTGGCCCAGTGGATACGACGCTGGCGCAGCCGCAATGAAATCCAGCAACCGATGGAGCTGGCGATGATCAAGCAAGCCGGGAACACGGTCGAAAGGGGGGCGGAATAACATGGCGGATTTTTGGATTATATTGACTGGTACGCTGGTTGCGGCGACGTGTGGAATCTTGGGCTGCTTTTTGGTCTTGCGAAAAATGGCCATGGTTGGGGATGCCATCAGCCACTCCGTGCTGCCCGGCATCGCCATCGCGTTTCTGGTCAGCAGCTCGCGGGACTCCTTGCTGATGTTAATCGGGGCCGCTGTGCTGGGGCTGATCACGGTGTTCTTCATCCAGATGCTGCAACAAAGCGGCTTGCAATCCGATGCTTCGATTGGCATTGTGTTTACAGCGCTTTTCGCCGTTGGTGTCATCCTGATCAGCCGGAACGCTTCGCATATCGACCTGGATCTGGACTGTGTCTTATTTGGTGAAATCGCCTATGTGCAATGGGATACCTGGATATGGAACGGCTACGATATGGGGCCGATCGCGGTCTGGATGCTGGGCGGGACGCTGCTTATCGTGCTTGCAGCCATTTTGCTCTTCTACAAGCAATTTAAGCTCTGTGCCTTTGATCCGGCATTGGCGGCTGCAATAGGCATTCCGGTTGCATTGTTCCACTATCTGCTGATGGGGCTTGTTTCGCTGTCGACGGTGGCCTCTTTTGAGAGCGTAGGGGCGATTCTGGTCGTCGGCATGTTGATCATCCCGGCCTCGGCGGCATATCTGCTGACCGATCGACTGAGTGTAATGATCGGTTACAGCGTGCTGATCGGGGCGATCAGCGCAGCCGGCGGTTATTATGCGGCCAAATGGCTGGATGCTTCGATCGCCGGTTCGATGGTCACGGTTGCCGGTGGGTTATTCCTGCTGGCATTCCTCTTTTCGCCGAAGCATGGTTTGATCGCTCGATTCGGGAGGAAGCAGCGGAAACGCGATGAACTGTATTCTGCGGCCGCTTAAGTCGGCAAGAAACGCAATATAATCGTGAAAATCGCTGGTTAACACAAATATGGCACGTTTTTGTCAAGTTTTTGCCACCAAGCGGCGGTCTTCTCCGTATTACTTAATATAGTTAGCCGGTCAATCGTTCCGGTTAGACCACATATTAAGGGGAGAGGGATTCATATGGAGACAGGTACGCAGCAGCAAACCAAGAGGAATATGTCCGCGGGGAAATGGATTTCTACGGCCATTATCGTCATTGTCGTCCTGATCGTCGGATCCAACAGTTATGCGCAGGTCGAATATGGTCATGTCGGCTTGTACAAAACGTTCGGGAAGTTAAATGATAATATTTTAGGCCCGGGCATGCATTTTAAAATACCGTTTGTTCAAACCGTCATTCAGGTGAATACACAGGTGACCAAAACGGAAACAGATACAACCGCATCATCGAAGGACTTGCAGCCGGTATCTACGCATGTTGCCGTGAACTATTCGGTGAACAAGGAGTCGGCTTACAATCTGATGAACAATATCGGTGGCAATTACGATACGGTCATCATTAACCCGGCGGTGCAGGAGATCGTCAAAGAAGTGACAGCTCGTTACCAAGCTGAGGAATTGATTGCCAAGCGTGACGTTGTAGCCGGGGAGATCAGCGAGCATTTAACCTCCCGTTTGGCCAAATACGATTTAATCGTTAACGAAATTAATATCGTCAACTTTAAGTTCTCCGACGCGTTTAACCAATCGATCGAAGCGAAGCAGGTAGCTCAGCAGCAGGCACTGAAAGCAAGCAACGACCTGAAGCGGATTCAGATTGAAGCGCAGCAGAAGATCGCTCAGGCGGAAGCTGAGGCAGAAGCGCTGAAGTTGAAGAAGCAGGAGGTTACACCGGAACTCGTGCAGCTGAAACAGATCGAAGTGCAGGAGAAGGCGCTGGAAAAATGGGACGGCAAACTCCCGCAAGTTACAGGCGGCGCCACACCGTTCATCGATATTGAGTCGTTGACCGGACAACGTTAATCTGAGAGTGTTTTGAGTGGTGCGAAGCCGCCCTGGTGGGCGGCTTTCATCATGCCTATGAGTGACTTGTCCTTGCTTCACTAAGCTTTGTCGGAGTTCGGGATTATGGTAAAATGGCGGTATGCTGTTTAGAGAGTCAGAAACTTGCGGATGGGGGGAGCTGTCTGTTGTTGAAATATAAACTGTTGGCGCTCGATATGGATGGAACTTTGCTGAACGACGATCTACAAATCTCGCCGGAGACCGAACGTTGGATCCGGAAGGCGGCGGCGGCAGGAGTCCACGTCTGCTTGTCGACAGGAAGAGGCTATCGGGAAGCAGTTCCGTATGGCAATCAACTTGACCTTGGGACGCCGATGATTACGGTAAACGGTAGCGAAGTGTGGAAATCCCCGCATGAGTTGTACCGTCGGGTGCTGCTTGATCGATCACTCGTTTCGCGAATGTACGACATTTCCCGGGAAAAGAATGTCTGGTTCTGGGCCTATGCCGTGGAAGGCAGTTATAACGAAGGGAACTGGCGACCGGAATTATTGGAAAAGAATCATTGGATGAAGTTTGGTTATTTTACCGAGGATGATGAGGCGAGGGGAGAGATTTTGCGGGAGCTGCAAGAGATGGGCGGCCTAGAAATCACGAATTCCTCCCCGCACAATTTGGAGATTAACCCGAAAGGGATCAGCAAGGCCAGCGGCATTCAGACGGTGTGCGGACTGCTTGGACTCGAGATGTCGGAAGTCGTTGCGATCGGAGACAGTTTAAATGACTTGGCTGCGATTGAAGCCGCGGGTCTGGGCGTTGCGATGGGGAACGCCCAAGAGGCTGTGAAGGAGAAGGCCGATGTCGTGACCACGTCGAATAATGAAGATGGCATTGCTTGGATTATTCGGGACTATATTTTGACAGGGGAGTGAGAAAATGGCACTGTCCGTGATTGGCTGGATTTTGGTGATTGCCCTGTTTGCTGTGGGGATGGCCGGAGCGGTGTATCCCGTACTGCCTGGAGTGCTCGCCATATATTTTGCCTTTTTTGTGTACGGATGGTTTTTCTCGTTTGAGTCGTTTGGCCCCTTCTTCTGGATATTACAAACATTGATCGTGGTCGCGCTGATGGTGGCGGATTATGCGGTCGGGGCTTGGGGTGTCAAAAAATTCGGCGGCAGCAAGCTATCTGTCTGGCTGAGCACGATCGGCATTATCATCGGACCGTTTGTCATTCCGGCTTTTGGTTTGGTTCTTGGGCCGTTGCTGGGTGCAATGATCGGGGAATTGATTAAGGGCGAGTCGCTCAGCAAATCGTTTAAGGTAGGCATCGGTTCTGTGGTTGGTTTGCTTAGCAGCATGGTGGTCAAGGTGATTTTGCAGCTGGTGATGATCATCGTGTTTATCATTTGGATCGTTGCATTTTAGTCATCATTTTAGTTAGCACTCATATGGATTGCGGGAAAGAAGGAATTGCTTTTGTCCAAGAAGGAATCGTTTATTAAAGGCACGTTAATTTTGGCGGGGGCGGCGTTGATTGCCCGGGTGCTTGGCTTGTTCCAGCGCGTACCGTTGGAGCATATTCTAGGTATCGAAGGGAATGCGTCTTATTCTCAAGCTAATGCGGCCTATTTTATGCTGTTAACTTTAGCCACGGCAGGGATCCCGAGCACGCTGAGCAAAATGGTGTCGGAGCGGCACGCGTTAAACCGGCCGGAGGAGGCGCGGCGCGTATACCAAGCGGCGCTGCTCTTTGCGGGTGTAGCGGGCTTGGTGATGTTCGTGCTGCTGTATGCCTTGGCGCCCTATTACGCGGTAGCTTCCGGCGTTCCGGAATCGGTGGTGGCTATTCGTGCCCTGGCGCCGGCCTTGTTGCTGTTTCCGCTGATCGCCATGATCCGTGGTTATTTACAGGGCCGGAATATTATGATCGCCGGGGGCGTTTCGCAGGTGATCGAGCAGATCGTGCGGGTGGCAACCGGGATTATTTTGGCGTTTGTGTTGTTCCACTGGGGTTACTCGGGCGAAAAGATCGCGGCCGGCGCGACATTTGGCGCAGTGCTCGGCGGGGTTGCGGCATTGATCGTGATGTTGGTGTACAGCTTGAAGCTGCAACGGAAAGACCAGACCGAGGGACAAGCCAAACCGCGGAGCGTTGCCGGTCGTCTGCCGTTTAAGCGGATTTATGCGGAAATCTTTAAGCTGTCGATTCCGATTGTGTTGACCGCATTGGCGGTACCGGCGGTTAACTTCATCGACAACTCGATCCTGAAGCCGCTGCTGACCGGACAAATCGGCTCTGGACAAGCTACCTACATTCTCGGGATTCTCGGCAACCGGGCGCAAATGATCGCGGGGATTCCGCCGATTCTGGCGATCGCGCTCAGCCAATCGCTGGTGCCGATCATTTCCGCCGCATATGCGCGGAAGGATCAGGAGCATTTGCAGCGTCAGGTCACCTTGGCGATGCGGGTGGCCGTGCTGAGCGGGATGCCGATCATCCTTGCATTGGGCACGGCGGCCTACTCTGTGAACGGGTTGCTGTTCAGTACACGGGATGGCAGCAGTATCGTGGCGTTACTGACGTTTGCGACGATTTTTCAAATCACCATGATGACCAGTAACTCAATTCTGCTGGGGGTAGGCAAAGCCAATTTGTCGATGGTGCATGTGGCGATCGGGATTGTCGTCAAGCTGGCAGCCAGCTATGTGTTTGCGCAGTTTTGGGGGATTTATGGCATCATTATCGCCACCGGACTCTGTTTCTTCGTCATTACGCTGCTGAACGTTCGAGCAATGAAGCAAATCGTACCGTTCTCTTTGATGGGAAGCCGTTGGGGCGGTTTTCTGGTCACGGTTGTGGTGTTGTCCGGTGTCGGCTATGGCTTAAACCAAGCCGGCATTCAAATGGTGGACCTGATGCCAGCGCGGGTCGCGTTCTTCCTGACCTGCTGCATCGTTGGCGTGGCAGTGGTGGCACTCTATCCGGTGCTGCTCATCCTGTTGCGCGTCGTCCGTAAGGACGAGCTGACCAGCTACCCAGCCCCCCTCCGCAAAATCCTCTCCCCGCTCATGCGTTTACAACGCGGCGGCCGAGACCGCCAGGTGGGCTAACATTAGAAATCATGAAGCAAATTTAAGCGACTAGTGGATGCGCATGTGTCTGCTGGTCGCTTTTTTTTGCACCATTATCCCCTTGGTTCAGGGAAGTAGAAGTGCGGGGGCGCATCAATCAGGTGGATCTGGAGGGGATTAGGTCGTGTCGTGCGTGTCACGTAGGGGTGTGGTTGTATGGTTGTATCCCGCTGGGAGCTATTGCACGATTATCCCTTTCGGTCAGAGAAGGTAGAAGGTAGAGGGTGCGAGGGGAAGCATCGTGTGGTTTGACAGTGGGTGGGCGGTAGGTCGTTGGGGAAAGCTCGATGCTCCAAGGGTGTGCGGCTAGGCGCTTTTGCACCATTATCCCTTTGGTTCAGAGACGTTAGAGGGTTATCCCCTTGGTTCAGGGGGAGTTGGGTGTGAGATGGGTATGAAATAAGTAGGTAATTAGCAGGCGCATATAAGGCGCATATAAGGCGGTTAGGTGTTGGTCCTTGTGTTGTGTTGGTTTAATTGCTTCAGTTTAAAATAGCTTTGTCTGATTTAACGGGATAATGGTAAAAAAGAGCTGGCTCGGGGGTTCCTTGGCGGTAGGAAGTTGAGCTCGGAGCTGGAGCAGGTGAAGCGCTTCAGCCACACGGTTAGTGAACGCTCCTCTAACATCATCATCTCTCGCAAAAGGATCTAGGATGTTGTTTGGGTACAGTGTAATTTCGTTTGGATTGCTCAGCTGTCTGATTTAACGGGATAATGGTGAAAAAGAGCTGGCAGCGAGGGATGGTACTCTCGCAGATAGATGGGAGGACGGCGACAGGAGCGGGGTTGACGAACAAGCTCAACCCCGCTCCTGTCATTGCTCCTCCACCGCATCGTGCACAAATGCGGTGGTGAGGATGCCGTTCCTGTGCGAGCGGCTGATGTCGCACAGGAACGGCGCTTTTGGCGCGCTGATGTCGTCCAGCGCGCGGGTGTCCTTGAGCCAATCCTCCCTAGAGATTGGCTCATAGGCGGTGTCGCCCCAAGCGCTGAGCAGCTTGGGGCTGTAGAGACGCTGGCCCGGCGGCAGCGTCTCCTGGGCGAGAAGCTCTGACCCCTGTACCTTGGCGGTCAGAGCTTCTTCTAAATTGGCCGTGAACAGTTCCGGCCAATAATCGGCCCGCGAGCCGCTGTGCGGCACGCTCGCGGCGAAGCGCTCCGCGCCGCTTCGCACGGCGCGGTAGCCCATCAGCATCGCGTACAGGCTCTTGCCTAACGCGATGCGGGCTTGCAGGCTGCCGAAGTCGGAGACGGTGCGCCCCGCGAGGCGGCGCACTTTGCTCCCGGCAGCCTCGTCGCCCCCTTCCGCCGCTTCGCTCAGCGGGAACACGATTTGGTTTAATCCCGCCAGGCTGAACAGGCGGAAGTTCAATTTGTCCGTGACCTGCTTCTGGAAGTAAGGATGGCGTACCACGCGTTTTTCGATATAATTTTGTTCGTTGATAATGAGTCCGACGGTCAGCAGAGCGCTGCCGCGGTCGATCCAAAACCGCTCCCAAAACGGCCGCATAAAACGCGAAACGTGAAAATACGGCAGCAGGTGGAACCGACTGGCCCCGAGCTCCCGGCTTTTCATATACAGTCTGAGCTGCGGATAAGCGTCCTGAAAAATCAGGGCGTTGCACCGCTCCAGAAACCGATACGTGAGCCGCTTCTCTTCCGCATCAATCGCATCGGCCATACGGCTGCTTTGCAGGTCTGTCATGTTCCAGCCGGCGTTCCGCGAAACCATATGCGCGAGGAAGGCCCAATGCAGCTCCGGGCATGCTTGATAGCAGGCGAGATAAGCTGCCGTCCGGCTGATATTGTTGGCTCCGGCCAGACGGGTTTCCTCCGCGATCGCTTCGGCCAACTGCAAATCCTCAGCGCTGTAATCTTCTCCTGCTGATGCGGAACGAGCGGCCGCAGAACGCCGCAGCAACTCCTCGATTTCACTGATGACCGTCCGGGCAGCCGCTTCGTTCCAGCCCAAATCCACCGTCTCTTTCCGCAATTCAGAGGAATCGGAAAGCACGGCGGTTTTATTTTTGAACATCGTTGAGATTGCGGCGGGCAGGCTGGACATCCATCTTTTCAGGTTGACGGCCTTCCCGTTCCCGGTGTCTTGGCGGTGGTCTTCCATGGATTCCGCCTCCCTTCTACCTTGGATCGAGCGTCCGAATATTTGGCGGCCGGCTAGGCATAATACTATCCAGTATGTCCAAAAAGATTGACTTCCACTCCCGCTTTTGGTTGACTAGAAGTATCCTGATGAAAGGAAGGATCATTCATGAAAAAAATTACATCCCCTGCGGAATTTCAAGTCAGCATTCAATCCAGCAACCTGATCGTAGCGGTCTTCAAAGCCGACTGGTGCTCGGATTGTAAATTTATAGATCCATTTATGCCTGAAGTTGAGGCGAAATACGAAGGTCGACTGACGTTGATTGAAGTCGACGTTGACCAAGTCGGCGATGTCAGCCAGGAGCAAAACATTCTTGGGATCCCCAGCTTTGTCGCCTATACCGATGGCCGCGAGCTGGTTCGATTCGTGAACAAGCTTCGCAAATCCCGTGAGGAAATTGAGGATTTCCTGAACAAGGCGTTGGATGTGTATCATACGCTCCATGACACGCCGGAGACTCGGGATACGTTATAATCTACAATCAGACGGATGCCATTATATTCATCACACCGCCGCAGGGACTTCCCCTTGCGGCGGTGTCTATTTTTCAACATTTTCTATGAAAGTGGTTACTTGATCGGTTATAATGAAAAGGATTAGCGATTAACTTAAAGGTGTGAACCGTTTTGCATACGAAATTTTTAAAATGGCTCAGTTATGCCTCTTGTTTTGTAATGTTTCTGGCGACTCTTGGGGGCAGTGTAGTGACCAAAACGGAATCCGGTCTTGGCTGCGGCAATGATTGGCCGCTTTGCCATGGGAAGTTTGTCCCTGCACATACGCTCGCTTCCATGATTGAATATTCACACCGGGCAGTCAGCGGGGCGGCCGGTTTGTTTTCTTTGGCAGCGTTCATTGCGTTTTGGATGTACCGGAAGAACCGGAAGGATCTCCAGTTGTATTCCTTGATGGCTTTAATTTTTGTCATGGTACAGGCTGTGATGGGGGCGATGGCAGTCATATACCCTACGTCGTCCGCCGTTATGGCGCTGCACTTCGGGTTCTCGTTGATCGCTTTTGCCAGCTCGATCATGCTCGTTCTCGGCATCCGCGAGGAAGAACGCGGACAAGCTGACCGCAACGCAGGGCGTCGTTCGCAAGACCCTGTGCGTCCATCTGGATCGGGAGCCCGCGTGTCCAAAGCGTTCCGCAATTTGACTTGGTTTGCGACGGCTTACACATACATTGTCGTTTACCTCGGTGCGTATGTCAGCCATACGGACTCGGCGGGTGGCTGCAGCGGTTGGCCGTTATGTAACGGGCAGCTTCTTCCCGGTTTATCCGGCGGGGAAGGGATCGCCTTTATTCACCGGGTTGCGGCTGCTCTGTTGCTGGTCGTGATCGCCACGGTGGGCCATTTTGCCTACCGCAAGCATCCCGAACTGCCGGGCATCCGTAAGCTGGGCGTTGCCGCCACGGTGCTGGTAATCATTCAAGTGCTGACCGGGGCAACCATCGCGCTGACGATCAACAACTACCAGATTTATCTTTTCGCTTCGCTGGCGCATATCATCGTGCTAGCCTCCTTGTTTGGGGTTCTATGTTATTTAAGCGTCCGAGCTTGGCAGTTGAGCCGAACCGCCAAGGAGGTACAGGCTGCACCGGCTGATAAAGCCGTTTAACCTGCGCTTCATGGCGTCAGGTTTCGGCGACAACTTCCGCGATTGCGCCGGGATTGTCATGAATCTGTAGAATGACTGGGCATCCCGAGGGGGATGAGGTAAGGTATACTTTTGTCTATAGTGTAAAGTTACGCAACGACCGGGCGCTGACCCGGTCTTTTAGGAGGATCAGGAGATGAGCTACAAGAATCTGCGTCAATGGATCGATGCACTGCAAAAAGAAAACGACCTGGCAATCATCGATGTGCCGGTTGATCCTTACCTGGAGTTAGCCGAAATTCACCGGCGGGTCATCGATGACGGCGGCCCGGCTCTGCTGTTTACCAATGTCAAAGGTACGCCTTTTCCCGTGGCAACAAATCTGTTCGGAACCCCTCGCCGGGTGGAGATGGCCTTTGGCCCGCGACCAGAACAGCTTGCTAACCAATTGGTTGACGCGATACATAAACTGCTGCCGCCGACACCTAAAGCGATTTGGAATGAGCGCGGACTGATTCGCGACGTTTTGAAGGTTGGCATGAGAACGGTATCCAAAAAAGACGCCCCGATTCTTGATGTCTGCCGAACGGAAGCGCCGCTGAAAGATCTGCCGAAGGTGACCAGCTGGCAGAAGGACGGCGGTCCGTTTATTACGTTGCCGCTGGTGTATACGGAAAATCCGTTGCAACCGAAAGAAAACAATCTGGGAATGTACCGGATCCAATTGTATGATGATCAAACCACCGGCGTGCACTGGCAAATCCAAAAAGGCGGCGGGTTCCATTACCATGAGGCGGAGAAACGCGGCGAACCGTTGCCGGTATCCGTGTTCCTGGGCGGACCTCCAGCGATGATTGCCTCGGCGATTTCACCGGTGCCTGAGCATCTGTCCGAGCTGTTGGTTGCTTCCTTCATTCTTGGTGAGAAGCTGCCGATGGCCGAAAACCCGCTGGGCGGTCACCGCATTCCGGCCGAATCGGAATTTGCCATCTTTGGGCTGGTGCCTCCGCATGAGCGTCGACTGGAAGGGCCTTTTGGCGATCACTTTGGCTATTATTCCTTGCAGCATGAATTCCCTGTGCTGCATGTTGGCCATATGTGGCATCGGAAGGATGCCATCTACCCGGCAACCATCGTTGGTAAACCGCGTCAGGAGGATTATTATCTGGGCGATTTCCTGCAAAAGCTGCTGTCGCCGGCCTTCCCGATCGTCATGCCGAATGTGCGCTCGCTTTGGACATATGCGGAGAGCGGATTCCATGCCTTGAGCTCGGCGGTTGTTCGGGAGAGCTATTCCCGTGAAGCGCTGGTGTCCGCCTTCCGGATTCTTGGGGAAGGTCAACTTTCACTGACCAAATTCCTGATGTTGACGGACAAGCTGATCGATCTCGCCGATTTCCGTCTGCTGCTGAAGACGGTGCTGGAACGCTTTGATCCACGCACGGATTTGTTTATTCTAAACAACACTTCGCATGATACGCTGGACTACACCGGCCATAAGCTGAATCACGGCAGTAAGGCGATTCTGATCGGCGTAGGCGAGCCGATGCGCGAGCTGCCTCGGGCGTACGAGGAAGGCGAAATCGCGGAAATCGATTCGATCCAAGTATTTCATGACGGATGTCTTGTCGTTTCTGGTGCATCCTATGAGGACGAGCCGGAGCTGGCCGAGCGTCTGCTGGGTCGTCTTCGCGAACGCGGGACCGCTTGGCCGCTGGTGGTGCTGGTGGATAACGCCGAAGCCGCGGCTCATGATCAAACGGCGTTCCTGTGGACGGTGTTTACGCGGTTTAATCCGGCCAGCGACATCTACGCGGCTTCCGAGGTGCGCCAGCATCATCTGTCCTACAGTTTGCCGCTCGTTATTGATGCCCGCATGAAGCCAGGGTACCCGGATGAGCTGTTCCCGCAAGAGGATATCGTGTCCTTGGTGGATCAGCGTTGGAAATCCTACTTTCTGTGAAATGAGGAATGCCTATGCTGCGAAGCTTGCTTGGGGAGCCGCCTCGCCAAAATGAGGGGCGGCTGGCCGATACGATCAGCGCGATGACGCAGACCGTGAGGCTGCTGCAGAAGGAAATCAAGGAGCATCAAGACCCTACGCATGATTTCCGCAAGCTGGAGATTTGGGTGCACGGATTGATCTCTTCGTTGGATGAGCTCGAACAATGCTTATATGCCGCTACCTTTTTTCGCCAAAAGGTACATACCGAATTTGTTGAAGACATGGACCCGGTGGAACGGGCGGATTATGCAAGATATGTGTATTTTTACAAGGATGGATTCATTCGCGTGTTCTCGGCGCTGGACAAGCTCGGGACGGTGCTTAATGAACTGTTTGATTTGAACACGTCGAAGGTGAAGTCGCGATTTTCCTATTTTACGGTGTTGCGCCAATTTACGACGCTGAAGATCCACACCGAACTGGGGAGCCGGTTGAACGCGATTAAAGAGACGTACCGGGAAGCGCTCAGCGTGCTGCGACGCCGGAGAAATACGGAGATTCACTACATGAACTCGGAGATGAAGGACGACTTGTGGCAACGGCATCAGGCGTTGTTCGGCAAGGTTGCCTTGGAGGACCTGGATCAGCATATCCGGGATCTGGAGCAGGGATACCAAATGGTTTGTGACACCTACTTCACGGTATTTGACTACATCAATCATAGATGGAAAAAAATTACGGCGATCTAATCCGATCGCCATTCTTATTTTTCCTCTTTACAAAACGAACAAAACTCATTATACTCATCAATAGTTTTACATGACAGGTTAACATTGATGTAATTTCACAAACGACTCTTTTAATTCCATATTTTATTTCTTATCGAGAGAGGCGGAGGGAAAGGCCCGATGAAGCCCAGCAACCGATTCGCCCGTGAATGATGCGCGGAATGAAGCGCACTCATCACGGCCGAATGTCATGGTGCTAATTCCTTCAAAACCGATGTGATTTACTCGGTTTTGGCAGATGAGAAGGCATTGTCTTTACGTAAAGAGAGCCCTTTGAATCTGTTAGGGCTCTTTTTGTTATATTTCCGCATGTTAGGAACAGGAGGTTAGCCGATTGATTGAACTGAAGGGCATTACGAAAATCTATCGCACCAAAAAAACGGCAACCCCCGCACTGTCCGGATTAAATCTGAGCGTTCGCAAAGGGGAAATCTTCGGCGTCATCGGTCATTCCGGTGCTGGCAAGAGTACGTTGATCCGGTGCATCAATTTGCTGGAGCGCCCGACCGAAGGCGAGGTTTGGGTCGGCGGGGTGGAGCTGACGAAGCTTGGCAAACGTGAGCTGCAGCAACAGCGCCGCAAAATCGGCATGATTTTTCAACATTTTAATCTGCTGTCCTCGGCTACCGTCTATGATAACATCGCATTTCCGCTGACGCTGATCGGAACGCCGAAGGCGGCCATTGCGGAGAAGGTCAATGAGCTGCTGGCTCTCGTTGGCTTGGAGGAGCACCGTGACAAGTATCCGGCGCAGCTGTCCGGCGGTCAGAAACAACGTGTTGGTATCGCCCGGGCCTTGGCCAGTGAACCGGATGTGCTGCTGTGCGACGAGGCCACCTCGGCACTGGATCCGCAGACGACGGATTCCATCCTGAAGCTGCTGCTGGACATCAACAAGCGGTTCCAGCTAACGATTCTGCTGATTACGCACGAGATGCATGTCATCCAAAGCATCTGCGACCGTGTAGCGGTTATTCACCAAGGCGGCATCGTAGAGGAGGGGCCGGTGACGGAGGTGTTCCTGAAGCCGAAGCATCCGGTAACCCGGGAGTTTATTCATCGGGAGTCCGGGGATGAAGGCTTGAAGCTGGCGACTTCGGTTCCGCATCCAGAGTGGTCGAAGCTGGTGAAAATCACGTTCTTAGGAGCGAAAACCTACGAATCGGTCTTGTCCCAAGTTGTTCGGGAAACGGGCGTCAACTTCGCCATCCTGCAAGGCACGATTTCAGCGATTAAGGATATCCCGTACGGTCAACTGACCGTATCGTTTGAAGGTGAAGATGACCGGGTGGAGCGCACGCTGTCGCTCCTGCGGGAACGTGACCTTGACGTGGAGGTGATCGAATAATGGCTGGATTGGATCTCGGAACCATCGATTGGGCGGAGATGGGAACGGCGACACTAGATACGCTGAAGATGATGGGGGTTGCAACCTTGTTTACGTTCTTGATCGGGCTTCCGCTCGGGGTGTTGTTGTTCACCTTCTCACGTTCTCAATCCTTGGTATTAGGTTGGGTTTACCGGATCATTTCGCTCATTGTTAACATCCTTCGCTCGGTTCCGTTCATTATATTGATCGTTGCGTTGATTCCAGTCACGCGGGCGATCATGGGCGTATCGACCGGTGTGGAAGGGACAATTCCTCCTCTGGTGATCGGGGCGGCCCCGTTCTTTGCCCGCTTGGTAGAAACGGCGCTGCGCGAGGTGGATCGCGGAGTGATTGAAGCATCCCAAGCCATGGGCGCTTCCTCATTCCAGATCATCCGCAAGGTGCTGCTGCCAGAATCGCTGCCCGGCCTCATCGCAGGCATGACGATTACCGTAGTCACGTTGGTATCCTATACCGCCATGTCAGGCATGGTCGGCGGCGGTGGTCTCGGCGACCTGGCGATCCGCTACGGGTATTACCGGTACGAGACAGGAATCATGATCGTTTCGGTGATTTTTATGGTCATTCTGGTGCAGGTGCTGCAAATGCTGGGTGACCGCTTGGTGATTTATTTTACGCGGAAATAAGGAAACTTAAATATATAACACCATCCTTATTCAAAAAAACATTTTTAAGGGGGAGAACCTGCAATGAAAAAATGGACTTTATCTTTGTTAACGCTCGTATTGGTACTGGTACTGGCTGCTTGCGGGAGCAATAACGCCGCGAATAACGGGGCAGCAGGAAACACGGCAGGTGAAACGTCGGCCGCTGAAGGGAACGCCGCAGATTCGGGGAACCAAACTGCAGCTGAACCAGTGAAGCTGGTTGTAGGTGCTACCGTACCACATGCGGATATCTTGAAACTTATCGCGCCGAAGCTGAAAGAAGAAGGCGTTGAGCTGGAAGTTAAAGAATTCACCGATTATGTGCAACCTAACGTACAACTGTATGAAAAAGAGCTGGACGCAAACTACTTCCAACATCAGCCTTACCTGGATGAGCAAAATAGCCAAAACGGCTTTGACCTCATACCGGTTGTAGGCGTACACGTTGAACCGTTTGGCGCATACTCCAACAAAATCAAATCCGCTGACGAGCTTGCGGACGGCGCGACGATCGCGATCCCGAACGACCCGACCAACGGCGGCCGCGCACTGCTGTTGCTGCAAAAGCAAGGGTTGATCAAACTGAAGGATGACGCTGGAATCACAGCAACTGCGAAAGACATCGTGGAAAATCCGAAAAACCTGAAGTTCAAAGAAACGGATGCAGCTATGCTGCCTCGTCTGCTGCCAGAAGTAGATCTGGCGCTGATCAATACGAACTTCGCGCTGAAAGCGAATTTGAACCCGACGAAGGACGCCTTGTTCATCGAGGATAAAGATTCGCCATACACAAACCTTCTGGTCGCTCGCCCAGACAACAAAGATTCCGAAGCGATTCAGAAGCTGGCGAAGGCGCTGACTTCCGATGAAGTTCGCACGTTCATCAACGATACTTATGAAGGTGCTTTGGTACCGGTATTCTAAGGATTAAGAAGCAGGATGATCCCGCTGCGTATGCAGCGGGATTTTTATTATGGCTTTAGCCAGTTGAGCTCGCGAAGCGTGCGAAACAAAAAACCACCCGCT
>NZ_JAWDJI010000059.1:0-92787 GCF_032465655.1 Paenibacillus sp. 3LSP
CGGGGTTCGCGTTCCAGGCATCTTAAATGACTGCCCACGCTAGCTTGACACTGACAATCCGCACTTGTTGATTGACAATATAGGACCTTTAGGATTATTCTGTATATGAGCATATGTTCATATACAGTTATTTCGAGAGGGGAACGACCAAGTGGATAAAAAATTACACGTTGATCTGAGCCCGGATACACTGGAGAAGGTTTCTACGATATTCAAAGCATTATCTGATCCGACCCGAATCAAAATTCTTCATTTGCTGTCGGAAGAAGAATGTTCCGTGACGCATATGTCGGAGGTGTTGAATTTGTCGCAGTCGGCGGTGTCCCACCAACTCAGTTTGCTGCGAAATTTGCGGCTGGTCAAGTTCCGGCGAGAGGCCAATACGGTGTACTACAGTTGTGACGACGAGCATGTGATTTCACTCTTGAAACAGGCGATTCAACACGCTTGTTGCGAATAGGAGGGAGATTCATGGGACATCATCACGCTCATCATCATCACGGCCATGACCATAGCCATGCCGGCCATTTCCACGATCATCATGCGGCGCGTTCTGGAAACAAGAAGGGGCTGTGGATCGCTTTATTGATCACGGCTTCGATCGCGGTTCTTGAATTTTGCGGCGGTTTGATTACCGACAGCCTTGCTTTATTGTCTGATTCCGGTCATATGTTAAGCGATGCCAGCTCGCTGCTGCTTAGCCTGATTGCCTTTTGGTTTGCCGCTCGACCTGCTTCTAAGCGAAATACGTACGGATACCACCGTATGGAGATCCTGGCGGCTCTGCTGAATGGGGGAGCCCTGTTTGTGATCGCCGGGTTTATCTTTTGGGAAGCTTACGGGCGATTACTTGATCCGCCAACCGTGTCCAGCAATACGATGATCGTGATTGCAGTGATCGGTTTATTTGCGAATTTAGCTAGCGCAGCGGTATTGCTGAAGAAAGGCGACGTCAAAGGCAACTTAAACCTGAAAAGCGCTTATCTGCATGTACTTGGAGATGCTTTGGGTTCGGTTGGCGCTATTCTCGCGGGAATCGTGATGTCGTTGTTTGGCTGGTATATTTTTGACCCGATTATCAGTGTTCTGGTCGCTTTGTTAATTCTTCGCAGTGCCTGGAGCGTCATCAGCCAATCGGTGCACATATTGATGGAAGGCTCGCCCGCATCGATCGATCAAAGTCAGGTGAAGCAGTGTCTGGAAGGGATTCCTGGGGTTGTGGAAGTCCATGATTTGCATATTTGGACCATCACTTCGGGGATGGATGCGTTAAGCTGTCACTTAACAATAGAGGATGGCAGTCAAAGCCAAGCCGTGTTACAGGAAGCAATTACTGCCTTGGAGAAGACGTTCCACATCGGTCATACCACCATTCAGGTGGAAACCTCGCACATCCAGCATCGGGAGCTTATGGTATAGTGCCATCAGGAGAAAGGATGAGCATTAATATGACGAACGATCTTGAGCCGGCAGCTTACCGGGAATTGCTGGAGGGCACGAATTTGGAAGAAAATCAACGGCAGGCCCTTCTGGAACTAATCCAACGTTACGAACAGCTTCTTGCAGAGAACGCTAGGTTACGCAAGGCATTGCTTCGTGCAAATGCCCATCAAGGTTCGCGGATGTCGACCAAACTGAAGGAAGCGTTATATGAATAAGCTAAAAAACCTCTTTACGCTGAAGACAAAGCGAAAGAGGTTTTTTCATATGATCCGAGGAGTTTAGTCGTTCTGTACCACAGCGGGTTCTGGTTCTTTCGCAGTTGCCTGAGAGGCCTCGTCTTTCTTGCGAAATCTGGGACCTAGGTAATTCCGCTTGCGATCCCGGAAGAAGATCCACCCGCCCAAAAATCCGGCGCCGGCTGCAAACAGAACAACGCCTAGCCCGAAGTTTAACCAGTCAAATGTGACTCGGGTTAACGAATCGTCGCCGTGTGCTGACATATAATCAAATAAGGTGTCTTTGATTTTTATAAATCCGATCATCGCTGCAATGCCGGGAATCACCAGCAAAATAATCGCAATAAACCGGGAGAACTTGAGCCTCATGCGCTTGATCTTCCTTTCCCTCTCGAAATGGCTATGTATTGTTAAAAATATCATACCTTTTTCCTGAGGGGATGTCTATTTACGGCTTTGATTTGTAATAACGGAAAAACAAGGTAAAATAGGGGAAAGTGACTGAATTGATAGAATGGGTGGAGATGAATTATGGCAATTACTTGTGATGTAGCGGTGCTTGGCGGAGGGACCGGCGGATATATCGCAGCCATTCGCGCGGCACAGTTGGGGAAAGACGTTGTCATTATTGAGCGGGACAAGCTGGGTGGAACCTGTCTGCATCGCGGATGTATCCCAAGCAAAGCGCTGCTACGCAGTGCGGAGCTCTACGCGCAAATGAAGGACAGTGCAAGTTACGGCATCGAGACAAGCGGTGTGACGCTCGTATTCCCGAAAGTGCAGGAACGAAAGCAAAGCATCGTGGATCAACTGCATAAAGGGGTCCAATATTTGATGCGTAAACATAAAATCCGCGTGATTGAAGGAAATGGGCGAGTGATCGGGCCGTCGATTTTCTCTCCCAAAAGCGGAGCCGTTGCCGTGGAGCTTCCGGATGGTGAAATGGAGACGGTCGTGCCTACGAACTTGATCATCGCCACAGGCTCACGGCCGCGCATGCTGCCAGGGCTTGAGCCGGACGGGAATTATATTCTTAGCAGCGATGAAGCGCTGCAGCTATCCGAGCTTCCCGGCTCGATGCTGATTGTGGGAGGCGGCGTCATCGGGGTTGAATGGGCCTCCCTATTAAATGATTTTGGGGTGCAGGTGACTGTGGTAGAAGCCGCGAATCAGCTGCTGCCGGCAGAAGATGAGGATATCGCCCGTGAATTACAGAAGCAGTTGCAACGGCGCGGCATTCAAGTCATCACTGGGGTTACGGTTGATCCGAGTTCTTTAGAAGTTGGTCATAACCGGGTGCAAATCTCCGCAAAACGAGGGGACGAATCGATCCGGCTCGAAGCGGACAAGCTGCTCGTATCCATCGGACGTCAGGCCAACGTGGAGAATATTGGGCTCGAAAATACCGACATCGGGTTAGAACGCGGCTTCATTCGGGTAAATGAATATATGCAAACCACGGAACCGCATATTTACGCCATCGGCGATTGCATCGGCGGGCTTCAGCTCGCACATGCCGCCAGCCATGAAGGGTTAACTGCCGTCCATCATTTGGCCGGGGAAGCCTCGCATGGTTATCAAGAAAGCCAAGTTCCGCGCTGCGTGTACACCCGTCCTGAAGTCGCATCGGTTGGAATCACCGCCAAGGAAGCGAAGGCTAAAGGGCTGGAGGTTAAAGTTGGCAAAGTTCCGTTCTCGGCGATTGGCAAGGCACTGGTGCATGGCGAAACGGAAGGATTTGTGAAAATGGTGGCCGATGCCCGCACCAATGATATTCTTGGCGTACAGATGATCGGGCCGCATGTGACGGAGCTGATCAGCCAAGCGGCACTGGCCCAGGTGCTGGATGCGACGCCTTGGGAAGTTGGACAAGTCACCTTTGCCCATCCGACGCTGGCAGAAATTATCGGGGAAGCAGCGCTGGCCGTGGACGGGAACTCCTTAAACGCTTGAGGTAACGGGCAAAATGATGAATATTTTCCTTTTCGCTGCAAAACGATTATAATAAACTTATTCCAAGTCTTAGTACCTGGTGTTAAGATTAAGGTATGTAACGCCCCAATCAAAGGAGGTAACTCCCATGAATGCCAAAAGTGTAGTTCAAACCGAGCCAAAACATAAGCAACTCGGACTAACAGATGCAGAAGTCATTGAGATGTACAGATATATGGTGACCGCACGCAAATTCGATGAGCGTAACCTATTGCTGCAGCGGGCCGGAAAAATTAATTTCCACGTTTCCGGGATCGGTCAAGAAACCACGCAGGTTGCTGCGGCGTTTGCGCTTGATCGTGAGCGCGACTATTTCCTGCCTTACTACCGGGACTACGGCTTTGTACTGGCCGTGGGCATGTCGCTTACGGAATTAATGCTCTCAGCCTTTGCCAAAGCGGATGATCCGAACAGCGGCGGCCGTCAGATGCCAGGACATTTCGGCAGCAAACGGCTGCGTATCGTGACCGGCTCCAGTCCGGTAACCACGCAGGTGCCCCATGCCGTAGGCGTTGCCTTGGCGGCCAAAATGCAGAAGAAAGACATTGTTTCTTATGTCACGTTTGGGGAAGGCTCCAGCAATCAGGGGGATTTTCACGAAGGGTTAAACTTTGCCGGTGTTCAGAAGCTGCCGGTCATCTTCTTGTGTGAGAATAACCAATATGCCATTTCTGTGCCGGTGAAGAAGCAGTTGGGCGGTCGCGTGGTGGATCGGGCTCAAGGGTATGGCTTCCCTGGGGTTCGTGTCGATGGCAATGATGCGCTGGAGGTGTACCGAGTTGTGAAGGAAGCGCGGGAACGCGCGATTCGCGGCGAAGGGCCTACACTGATTGAAGCGATGATGTACCGCCTGTCTCCGCACTCGACATCGGATAATGATCTGGCGTATCGGACGAAGGAAGAAGTAGAAGAGAACTGGAAAAAAGACGGTATCCCTAAAATGAAGTCGTACCTGATCGAAACCGGCATTTGGAGCGAGGAGCAGGACGAAGCGCTGTTGCGGGATATCCAACAACAGCTGAAGGAAGCGGTGGAAGCGGCTGACAATGCGCCGTTCCCACGGCCGGAAGACACGCTGCTGCATGTCTATGCCAGCGAAGGGGAGGAGCAGTAATCATGCCGGTGATGGAATATATCGACGCGATTCGTCTGGCCATGAAGGAAGAAATGGAGCGGGACGAAAGCGTGTTTGTTCTGGGGGAAGACGTCGGCGTTAAGGGCGGCGTGTTCACCACAACGAAAGGGCTGCAGGAGCAGTTCGGTGAAATGCGCGTCATCGATACGCCGCTGGCGGAATCGGCCATTGCCGGTGTTGCGATTGGTGCAGCGATGTATGGTCTGAAGCCGATCGCAGAAATGCAATATTCGGACTTTATGCTGCCGGCGACGAACCAGATTATTAACGAAGCGGCGAAAATTCGCTATCGTTCCAACAACGACTGGAATTGCCCGGTTGTGGTCCGCGCTCCAATCGGCGGCGGGATTTTTGGCGGGTTGTACCATTCCCAATGTCCGGAATCGATTTTCTTCGGTACCCCGGGGCTGAAGATCGTTGCCCCTTATTCCGCTTATGATGCCAAAGGCTTGCTGAAGGCAGCGATCCGCGACCCCGATCCGGTGTTGTTCTTTGAGAATAAGAAATGTTATAAGCTCATCAAGGAAGAGGTGCCGGAGGACGATTATATCGTTCCGATCGGCAAAGCGAAGGTGCTGCGGGAAGGCGATGACATTACGGTTATAAGCTACAGCTTGCCGCTGCATTTTGCGATGCAGGCTGCGGAAGAGCTGGCGGCAGAGCAAGGGATCCGCTCCCACATTCTTGATTTGCGCACGCTGCAGCCTCTGGACCGCGAAGCTATTATTGAGGCTGCCCGCAAGACAGGCAAGGTCCTAATTATCCATGAGGATAATAAAACCGGCGGTATTGGTGCAGAAGTATCGGCGATTATTTCTGAAGAGTGCTTGTTCGAGTTGGATGCTCCGATTGCAAGACTGTGCGGACCGGACGTTCCGGCGATGCCGATTAGCCCTCCGATGGAGAAGTTCTTTATGCTTAGCAAAGATAAGGTCAAAGAAGCGATGCTTCAATTGGCGCTTTATTGATTGGGAGTGAGGATACGAATGTCATCCAATAAAACATTGATAGACGTGCAATTACCCCAGCTCGCCGAATCGCTTGTCTCGGCGACGATCGGGAAATGGCTGAAGAAGCCGGGGGATCCCGTTGAACAATACGAGCCGATCCTTGAGGTTATTACGGACAAAGTTAATGCGGAAATCCCTTCGACGGTCGACGGTGTAATGGGCGAGCTGCTAGCAGAAGAAGGGCAAGAGGTTCAGGTTGGTGCCGTGATCTGTCGGATCGAGACGGCGAACGCGGCTGCTGATGCGCCAGCCGGCGACTCAGCGGTGAATGAAGCTGCCCGTTCTGCTGCCGGCGCGGCAAGTGCGGGGGAACAGCCCGATCAGTCGCAGCGCCACCGGTATTCGCCGGCCGTGCAGACGTTAGCTGCCCAACACGGGATTGATCTGCGGCAAATTACGGGCACGGGGCTTGGCGGACGGATTACGCGGAAGGATGTGCTGGCTTACATCGAGCAAGGAGGCAGCGGCAGTGTTGCTGCGCCACCAGCACCGGCAGCAACGACGGCTGCTGCACCGTCCGTGCCGCTGCAGTCAGCGCCAACAGCGTCTTCAGCTACACCGGTGTCGCAGCGCGTGATCCCGGCCGTGATCAACGATGCTCCGGGTCCGGTGCGTCATTCCGGCTTGCACTTGACGGAGAACCCGCCGATCCCAACCATCGAGGTGGAAGGGGGCGACCGTTCCGAGTATTTTATCGACGTAACCCCGATCCGCAACACGATCGCAACCCGGATGCGCCAAAGTGTGTCGGAAATTCCACACGGCTGGATGATGATCGAGGTCGACGTGACCAACCTGGTCCAGCTGCGTAACAAGATCAAGCAGGAGTTTATGCAGAAGGAAGGCGTCAATCTGACGTACCTGGCTTTCCTGCTGAAGGCGGTTGTAGGAGCCATCAAGGATTATCCGATCATGAACTCGGTATGGGCTGTGGACAAGATCATCGTCAAACGCGATATCAATATCTCCCTTGCCGTTGGGACCGAGGATTCGGTACTGACGCCGGTCATCAAGAAGGCCGATCAGAAAAATATCGCAGGTCTGGCACGGGAAATCGAGGAGCTGGCAACGAAGGTCCGCTCCGGCAAGTTGAAGCTGGAAGACATGCAGGGCGGCACGTTTACGGTGAACAATACCGGTTCCTTTGGTTCCATTTTGACGCAACCGATTATCAATTACCCGCAAGCCGCGATTCTGACGTTTGAGTCTATCGTGAAGCGGCCGGTTGTGATCAACGATATGATTGCCGTCCGTTCGATGGCTAATCTGTGCCTGTCCTTGGACCACCGGATTTTGGACGGCGTAATTTGCGGCCGCTTTATGCAGCGGGTGAAGGAAAATATGGAAAGCTACAATTTGGACACGCAGGTATATTGAACGTAACATAAGAATCGAGGCGACAATGCGATGAACGAAGGCTTGACAGTACGCTATTATCCGATGATGGAATATGGGGAAGCCTGGGATTTGCAGAAACGGCTCATTAAAGAGATGGATGCACAGCAGCAGGGAGAACACCTGCTGCTGTTGCAGCATCCGCCGACCTATACGATAGGCTCCCAAAACCATCCTGAACATTTGCTCCTAAGCCCTGAGCAACTGCAGGAGCGGGGCATTGCTGTGTTTGAAATCGATCGCGGGGGAGATATTACATACCATGGCCCCGGGCAGCTAGTTGGCTATCCGCTGCTTCGGTTAGAGGCCGGGCGCGGGCTGGATTTGCACGGGTATTTGCGCCAGCTGGAGCAGGTGATTATCGATTATTTGGCCGAGTTTGGCATCGAAGGCTCACGTAAACCGGAATATACCGGAGTGTGGGTTGGTGACGTGAAAATTTGTGCGATTGGCGTCAAGTTCAACAAATGCAGGCATCATCGAGGTTTTATTACGAGCCACGGCTTTGCTTTTAATGTGAAGTCTGGTATTCAAGAGGAAGGCTTTCGCGGAATAATACCTTGCGGGATTCAAGAATACGGGGTGACCTCACTCGAAGACGTGACTGGCCGCTCATTTACGGTTGAGCAAGTCGCAAGGGAGATCGTTCCGAAGTTTAACGCGATATTTGGGCGTTCGGGGGCTTGGGTCGAGGCTTAAGCAGCCCCCAAAGCGGGTTGGTTAGCGAATGAAGAAGGGTTCTAGGAAAGCGATCAGCGTTGAAGCCAGCATGGCAAACAACATCAAATATACGACGATTCTCATTGTATTTTTGCGCATCATGATAACTCCTTTGACTTAAACGTATATTATTCTCACTCTTATTATCGTATCGAAGAAAGCGAGGAAAGTCCAATGATTAACGAGGAACGCCTCATCGGACAATTTCTGGAGCTGGTGCAGGTGGACAGCGAAACGAAACACGAGCGTCAAATAGCCGATGTGTTAAAACAGAAATTCAGTGAATTGGGACTGGACGTTGTAGAGGACAGTTCGGCGGCAGAGACGGGACATGGCGCCGGGAACCTGATCGCTACGCTGAAAGCTAGTGAAGGCGTGTCCGCGGAACCCTTCCTGTTCACCTGCCACATGGATACCGTTACTCCGGGCAAAGGGATTAAACCGATTGTTGGGGAGGACGGATGGATTCGCAGCGACGGCACGACGATCCTTGGAGCGGACGACAAAGCGGGTGTAGCGGTGCTGCTGGAGCTGATTCAAGTTCTTCAGGAGAAGCAAATTCCACACGGACAAATCCAGTTTGTCATCTCGGCTGGCGAGGAATCGAGCCTGCGCGGGGCACGGGCGCTGGAGGCACAGTATGTTGATGCGAAGTTCGGGTTCGCGATCGACACCGGCGGTGAAGTAGGCACGATTTGCATCGGCGCTCCCACACAGGCGCGAGTAGAAATCGAGATTTACGGCAAAGCGGCTCATGCCGGTGTCAATCCGGAAGACGGCATCAGCGCAATTCAGGTCGCGGGCAAGGCGTTGGCACGTATGAAGCTCGGGCGTATTGACGCAGAGACAACCGCTAACATCGGCAAGTTTGAAGGCGGCGGTGCGACGAACATCGTACCGGATCACGTCATCTTATATGGCGAAGCACGCAGCATGTCCCAAGAGAAGGTCGACAAGCAGCTTCAGGACATGAAGGAAGCGATGGAATCCGCATGCCGCGACTTTGGAGCCAAGGGAGAATTCCGCAGCGAGGTGCTGTATCGGGCATTCCGGATCCCGGAGGAAGCCCCTGTGCTGCGGATCGCCAAGCAAGCGGCGGCTGCGCTCGGGCTTGCGGGAACGACGTTTACGACCGGCGGCGGCAGCGACGCGAATGTCTTTAATAGCCTGGGGATTCCAACGGTGAATTTGGCGATCGGCTATGAGGACATCCATACGACCAGCGAAAGAATCAAGAAGGACGATCTCGTAAAAACAGCGCAGTTTGCGCTGGAGATCGTACGCCAATCGGTATCCTCCTCTTGATCCCTTAAAGAATGTCAGAATGCCCGGTGCGACCAATGCGCACCGGGTTTTATTTTGTATATTCTCTACCATTAATTCACATTAATGCAGCCGAGTAGACGATTTGGCCGGGAAGTGACGAACCTGCGTAGTACTCCACTTGGTATGCCAGCCTGAAGCTTGAATCAAGTTCAGAGCTTGGTGGAAATCGTCTAAATATTTGCATATTTTCTCCTGCTCATATTTTGGCGGGTGATACAGTTGGATTCGTCGCTCGAGATTGGTGATCGCCAGTTGCAAGTAACAGGAGGCTGCACCGAAACGAGCTGCTGCGAAATCGGGATTCTGCTCAGCAAGTGCTTCAAAGATGGGAGCGGCTTCTTCGTAATTTCTCTCATCATAACAAATCTCTGCCCAAATCAGACTTAGCTCCAAGAAGGGGGGAGTGGGCTCGCAAAGCAACCGAGGTTCGATCTGCAGCAGCCGTTCTTTGGCTAGTGCGACATAACCTTCTTTATATAAAGACTGGATCAGCTCGCTAAGCAAATAGTTGTCCATCTGCCCCGCTAGCTGTTCAGCAACGTCAATCCGACCTGTGGATACGGCATTCTGGATCATTTCTACGAGTTTTCCCATATTTTTAAGCTGTCCGTTAGGACTGCGCATTTTCACCCCCTCCTTTTATTAACCGATTTTCCCTTAACTGAATAACTATTTTGATAGGAATGAATCAAATCCGTGATTTTTACGTCACGTCCTGATTCTTTTTTCCATTGGGACAGCAGAAGGCGAATCTGCCAAGCTTTACCCTGAGCGCGTACACGGTCTTCCGTAAAATAGCTTTTCATAAGGGGGCTCCTTTCCGAACGGTTTGGTATAATAACACCATATGTCTCGTGTGGACAAGTTATGTATGATTGGAACGGTTGATGACACGATTAAGGGAGGAACAAGAAATGGCGGCTAACGATAAATTAAAGGAAACCACGGTTTCCACAGAGTCGATCTTCCAGGGGAGAGTGATCTCCTTGCAATTGGATACTGTCAAACTGCCGGACGGCACGACGGCAACCCGTGAAATTGTGAAGCATCCGGGTGCGGTTGCTGTGCTGGCGGTGCATGAGGGACGTTTGTTGCTGGTGGACCAATATCGCCAAGCGATGGGCCGATGTGAATTAGAGATTCCGGCGGGGAAATTGGAGCCAGGCGAAGATCCTGCGGAGGCAGCGGTCCGTGAGCTGCAGGAGGAGACCGGGTATCGCTGCGATAAATTGATTCATTTGCACTCCTTCTACACTTCGCCGGGGTTCGCAGATGAAATCATTCATCTCTACTTGGCCGAGCAGTTGAGTCCGGGAGAGATGTCGCTGGATGCGGACGAATTCCTTGAAGTTCAGGAAGTGACGCTGGAGGAGGCGCTTGACCTCATTTCGGAGGGGCGGATTGCGGATGCCAAAACGATTCTGGCAGTGTATATCTGGCAGCTGAAGGTTGTGCGCGAACAGGCAGGGGCAAGATTATGATCTCAAGTTCCACGACCACCTCGGCCGAGCTTACGACCGTATTCGCCGATTTGCATATTCACATCGGACGAACCGGGCGAGGGGAGCCGGTGAAGATCAGCGGCAGCCGTGATCTGACCTTTGCCGGGATCGCCAAGGAGGCTGCAAAGCGCAAAGGGATCGGGTTGGTTGGTATCATTGACTGTCATGCCCCAGGGGTGCAAGAGGATATCGACCGGTGCCTGGAGCAGGGGGAAATGCAGGAGCTGAAGGAGGGCGGCATCGCCTATCAAGGGACGACGATTCTGCTGGGATGTGAACTGGAAATCCGAGAACCGGGGATGGGGCCGGCGCATTTGCTTGCTTATTTCCCACACCTGGAGACGATTCGCGGCTTTACTGAATGGCTGAAAGCAAGAATGAAAAATGTGGGGTTAAGCTCGCAGCGCGTGTACGCTCCGGCGGTTACGCTGCAGGAAGAGGTGTATGCCCGCGGCGGTATGATCATTCCGGCCCATATTTTCACGCCGCATCGCAGCATTTACGGAAGCTGCGCTCCTCGAATGTCAGATGTGCTGGATCTCTCCCTGATCAGCGCGGTGGAGCTGGGGCTCAGCGCGGATACGGAGATGGCCGGATTGATCAGTGAGCTTGATCCTTTTCCGATTTTAACCAATTCCGACGCACATTCGCTGGGCAAAATCGGTCGGGAGTATAATGAACTGCGCTTGAAGGAAGCGAGTTATCATGAATTCGTGAAGGCTCTTCGGCGTGAAGAGGGGCGGTTGGTGGCCGGCAACTACGGACTAAATCCGCGTCTTGGCAAATATCATCGAACATACTGCAGCAACTGTAACTATATCATCGATGAGGCCGAAGCTAATGTAGAACGATGTCCCTATTGCGGCAGCCCGAAGCTGGTGCGAGGCGTGCTGGACCGCATTCGCTCGATTGCCGATCGCGCGGAACCCAGTGTACCGCGGTATCGTCCGCCGTATCATTACCAAGTTCCCCTGGAGTTTATCCCGGGCCTGGGACCGGCAAAATTAGAGCTGCTGCTGGACAGGTTCGGCACGGAGATGAACATTTTGCATCACGTGCCAGAGGAGGAACTGGCTGAGGCGGTGGGAACGGATCTGGCCCAGCTTATTGGCATGGCCCGCAGCGGCAGGCTCGAACTTAGTGCAGGTGGCGGGGGAATATACGGCAAAGTGAAAAAATCTTAATCTAGCGGCGGCGGTCTCGACATGCGGAAGGCATAAGCAGGGAGGCTAGTTCATAGGGATAAGATAAGACCTTATAGAACAAGCTAGGAGGCAAAATTCGATGCTGCACCCAATTCGCCATGCGCTTAAAGATCAAACGCCGCTATATGTTTTTGTTTCCGTGCTGTTTTTAATGGGCGTCGTATTCGGTGCGCTCATGGTCAACGCATTAACATTGGAACAACAACAGGATATCTCCCGATTTTTAGGTGATTTCTTTCTATCGATCAACGAAGGCGGGTCCGAGTTTCAACCGATGACGTTCTGGCAAGTTGCCGGTTTACATCTAAAATGGCTAGGTCTGATCTGGCTATTGGGATTATCCGTAATTGGGCTTCCGGGGATCTTGATTCTCGATTTTCTAAAAGGGGTATTAATTGGCTTCACCGTCGGCTATTTGGTTGGCCAATATACATGGAAGGGGCTGCTGTTTGCCCTCGTTTCCGTAGCGCCGCATAATCTGATTGTGATTCCAGCCCTGCTGATCGCCAGCGTCGCAGCGGTGAGCTTCTCGCTCAACATCATTCGCTCACGTGTGTTGATGAGCCGTCCCGGCCAGGCTACTCGGCCTTTCCTGTCGTATACAGGGCTGACGTTGGCCATGGCAGTGGCGCTGCTTGCCATCTCCTCGTTCGAGACATGGGTGACGCCGGTGATGATGAGTTGGGTGACGCCGTTGATAGTGTAAACCAACGCTTGTTTCTCTGATTTTGAGTTTTTCGTGATTGATTAAATACAGAAAAATAACGCAAAAGTCACATTTACTGCAGAATGTCATCGTGAGAGGATGTTTCCAAAGTGAATTTTCACTTTCTCGGGAGCATCCTTTTCTATGTGTTGTAATATCTAGATAGAGAAGTTATAGTTCAAAAATAAAATAATTTCCATAAAAGTGTGTAATTATAACAAGCATAGAATTATAAATATTCAATTAACAGTAATGCTATAGATAGATTTTTTTTCGCTTCATGGTTAGAATATAACATACAAGTATGTCCTATGAGGGGATAGGAATATGGAAAATATAGTAATACCTGTGCTAGAAAGACATCAAAGAAGTTTGAAAAAGAAGAGAAGAAGAAACAAAAAACTAGTCCGTGCAAAACGAAATAAGCCCAGTAATACAGTCTTCAACGCTAAGTCCTTCTATACTTTTTTAAAAAAGTCTAAATTTAGCTCACATAAAAGAAAAATAAAATTTAATCATAAAAGGCAAGTAGTTATTAAAGTACCTCAAAATTTTTCCTTGATTCATAATCCAGAATCAGCAATTGAAGTTTTCGAGGAATTAAATTATATACACAAGTTAGATATTGAAGGGGTTTATTTTGATCACTCTGCATGCACCGAAATTGATATTGGCGCATCTACTGTAATGGATATTTTTGCCTTGAATTTGAATAATTATTTTAGACACAGAAAAACACTGGATTTTGAAGGGGCTTATCCTAAGGACACTAAAGTAAAAAGTTTACTGATTTCGAGTGGTATTATGAGTCATTTAGGTGTTGACAACGATGCACGTAAAAATTTAATTGATGCAGGAATTACTAAACCATTTAACTTGCTTAGTGGTGGGAGGCATACTTCTACGTTTAGGGTAGGAAATAGCACCACACTAAAATCGTCCGACGGAGCATCGGTTTCAGATCTAGCGGCAACCAAGGTAGTCGATTATTTCTTGGAGTGTTTAGAAACGCAAGGATTTGGTCTTGAAGCTGAAGGCCAAGCATACTTGACTCAAATTGTGGGCGAAACAATCAATAATTGTGAGTTACACTCAGGTGAGTTTTGTCAATGGTTTGCATCTGGATATTATTATTCTCATGCAAATGATCAGTGCGGGGAATTACATTTGTCAATTGTCAATTTTGGTCAGACTATATATGAGGGATTAAAGTATTGTTCTAAATCACAAAAGACTAAGGATGAATTAACCAATTTATCGAATGAGCATAGCGGTTTTTTCAGAATTAATAAATGGGATGAGGAAACACTTTGGACTTTGTATGCACTTCAAGACGGTGTCTCTAAAGAAAAAACGGATGATTCAGGTGTGGATAGAGGGAATGGAACAATTCAGCTAATTAGCGCTTTTCAAAGCATTGGAGGGAATATGAATGGGGGGATCCCTGAGATGAGTATAATATCAGGCAACTCCTATATATATTTTAATACGGATCCAATTTCTAAATTAAATAAAGTGAACGTTGGTGGAACGGAAAGATATCATGTTGCTTTTAATGAAACGAATGATATTAGGAAACCACCTAGTGACAAACATGTTCGAAAACTAAAAAATTATTTCCCTGGCACTGCTATAACAATGAGGTTTTTCTTAGATAAGAAGTATATTGAAAGGGTGAAAAAAGGTGGAGAAAACTTTTAACCTAAATGAATTTAAAACTAACAGCAAATCTAGAGTTTTTTCCGGTAGAGATAGAGGGGAAATTGCTCGAGCAAAATTAGATTTAGATCATGAAGATAATTTAACCGAGGATATTGTCACCATTGTCTTTCCTGATGATACGATTTCTTTAAATAGCTCTTTTTTTCTCGGTTTGTTCGGAAAAAGTGTTAGAAAATTAGGAGAACAAGGGTTTGAGAAAAAATATCAGTTTAGATGCTCTGAGTCAATTCTAAAGAGTGTGAAGGACGGAATACAAAGAGCATTAAAAACATCTGGCCCTCTGGACTTTTGAGGTAACAAAATGAGGAGATTATTTTGGATATGTATTGTTTTATTGATACTGTTTTTTGCCGCTTTTATTGTTGATTCTTATTATCCTTATCTTGATTACATTAAAGGATTTGGTAAAGAAATAAAGGAATTTAGTGGAGCGATTACCGCTATTGTTGCTATTTTCAATATACTATTCGTTGTTTCATTCAGATCTATTGATACAGAAAAACGCAAAAAAGATGCAATTTTGGATAGGAAATCTTTTTGGTTTAGAGATGTTATTTTAACTAGGAATTTTGAGAATCTTAATAATCTTGATATAGTGTTAAGAAATGTTTCTAAGATCAGCGTAAATAGCAGAGATCAAAATTATATGATGAGCATTATTGAACAATTTCAAGGAAATAAACGCATTCTTGGTCATTCTTTATTTGATGCTTTAAGGATGATCGATTCAAAAATAAGCGAAAAACTTCATAATATGTTGGATGATCTCGAAGATTTTTTTACGGTACAACTCGAAGAGGTTTTTACATGTCCAGAAGAACAATTTTCTTTAGCTGAGCAAGAATTAAGAATCAAATTTACAACATACAAAAACGATATACTAAAAAGTCTCTATAATTTTGAAATGAACGGTTATGTCTATTCTGATAAAAAAAATAATAAACCGGACAAGCTAAAGTTAAAATTCTGGAACTCAAGCAAGAAAAGTGTAAATATGTAGGACAAGCTGGTTGACTACTCATGCTGTTGATATGGCACTATTCTTTTTATTTACTTCATTTATAGATTAGATTTATGATTTGACATGACCTAAACCCAATATCCTAGGATGGGACGACTCTACCAAAATGTTTGACTTTGTTGAATATCTCCCCCTATAATGAAAGAAGTGGTCATGAACTTATTGGATGTGCGGCAAGGCTGGGGGAGGGATAACATGGAAGCAAAGATCGAAAAAATCAAACAGCAGTTACAATCCCACGGTTACAAATTGACGCCCCAGCGGGAAGCCACGGTACGCGTTTTGCTCGAAAATGAAGATGATCATCTGAGTGCGGAAGATGTTTTCATGCTCGTCAAAGACAAGGCACCGGAGATCGGCCTGGCCACGGTCTATCGAACATTGGAATTGCTCAGCGAGCTTCACGTTGTGGAGAAGATCAACTTCGGCGACGGTGTAGCCCGGTACGACTTGCGTACCGATACGACTAAACATCATCACCACCATTTGATCTGTGTTCAGTGTGGGGCAATGGATGAAATTCGCGAGGATTGGCTTGGACCGCTCGAGGAACGCTTGGAGAAGGAATTCAATTTTACGGTGCTCGATCACCGGTTGGATTTTCAAGGCATTTGTTACCGATGCAAGGACAAGAACAACGATTCGCCTGGAACAGACAATAAGAAATAACTTCGTTAAGCCGAGCTCTTTACGGCCCTGCCGTAGGGAGCTTTTTACGTTGCCTTGCACGAGGGAACGCCGCGTAAGCCGCATCATCTATGAAGTCATTTCCGCATACTCCCTAGTCTCTCTCTATATACTTAATACATAGGGTGTCCTAGCAGACAAGCAGGCGCCTCCACCAATGATAGAGAGGATGGGGTTCATGGTCATCTCGCTTCGAAAATGGCTCAGAACAGGGAAATATTTGATCCTGTTTGTTGCTCTTGCGTATACTTTTTATAAGGCGTTAGGACTGCTGGACGATGTTCTCTTTCGTGAGGACAAGTACCGCGTACCCGAAGGCTCTGCGGTGAAAGTATTTTATGAAGGCGTACCCGGAAATAACATGATGGAGAACATGACGGAGCGGCTGAAGTTATTTTTCTGGTATGGAGAGTAGTTTATTAGCTGGACAGCAGGGAAATTTAGCAAGAGTGTGGAAATAGTAATCAAGGCGGATGGCTGAGGATATTGCATTTGATAACCAGGAAAGGAGGCGCAGCGCATGGAAAGGGATGCGGCCTCTTTTATTTCGTTTTTGGCCGGGCAACGGGCATTAAGTGAAGCAACGCGGGAGTCCTATGCGCGGGATCTCAAGCAGTACATAAGCTATTTGCAATCGAAGCAGGTCAGCGATTACCGCCAAGTGACTCGTGCGGGCATCTTGCTCTATTTCGCTTACTTGAAAGATCTCGGCAAGGCGCCGGCAACGATTCAACGCGTATCTGTCACCCTTCGCGCTTTCTTTCGGTATTTACTGCAGGAACGGCGGATTGAGCAGGATCCCTTCATCATGCTGGAAATGCCCAAAGTCGAAAAAAAACCGCCGCAAACCCTCACCGTGGAGGAAACTGAACGGCTGCTGGAAGCCCCAAAGCCCGACACGCCATTAGGTTTAAGGGACAAGGCCATGCTTGAGCTGCTCTATGCAACCGGCATCCGCGTATCCGAGCTGATCTCGCTGAACAAGGACGACGTGAACCTGGAGCTTCATTTTCTCCGCTGCACCGGGGAGCGGGGGAAGGAACGCATTCTTCCGTTTGGAGGAGTCACGGCGGAATGGCTTGATTTGTATTTAAGGGAAGGACGCAGCCATTTGATTCTGGATGAGAGGGAGAACCCGGCTCTTTTCCCGAACCGTCGGGGCGGGCGGATTAGCCGCCAAGGCTTCTGGAAGCTGATGAAGAAGTATGGCCAGGAAGCAGGGATTACGTCCGATATTACGCCGCATACGCTGCGCCATTCCTTCGCCGTTCATCTGCTGGAGCGGGGGGCGGACGTGAGATCGGTACAGGAGCTGCTGGGGCATTCTGATGCTTCCACGATTCAAATGTATGTAAGCCGTTCAAGGTCCAATCTGAAGACGGTCTACGACGCTTTTCATCCGCGGGCGATGCGGGAGTCTATGGCGCCGGAAACCGCACAAGAAGGGGACCCGAAGGATCGTCAGAATGGTTTTCCTTCTGGGAAGGGATAACTATAGCTGCATAGATTAAAGGAGTGATAGAAGATGGAAAATGGAAATCGTTTTAGAAAAATGACCGTCATCGTCCTCGACAGCGTGGGGATCGGCGAACTGCCAGACGCCAAAAAATTCGGTGACGAAGGTGCGCATACGCTGGGGCATATTTTGCAAACCGTACCGGGTACTAAGCTGCCTAACCTGCAAAAATTAGGACTGGGGAATATCGCGGAGCTGCCGAATCTGGATCCAGTGGACGAGCCGTTGGCTTACTTCGGTAAAATGGCTGAGATCTCTGCGGGCAAAGATACGATGACCGGCCACTGGGAGCTGATGGGTCTGAAGATCGAGACTCCGTTCCAAACATATCCCAATGGCTTCCCGCGTGATTTGATCGCTCGCTTCGAGCAGGAAACGGGGCGTAAAATCATCGGCAACAAGCCGGCTTCCGGTACGGAAATTTTGGTGGAGCTCGGGGAAGAGCATATGAAAACCGGAAGCTGGATCGTGTACACCTCGGCGGACAGCGTATTTCAAATTGCGGCCCATGAAGAGATTATCCCGCTGCCGGAGCTGTACCGGGCTTGCGAAATCGCTCGTCGGCTGACGCTTGAGCCGGAGCATTCCGTTGGGCGCGTAATCGCCCGTCCGTTTATCGGTCAACCGGGCAACTTCCAGCGCACGCCAAACCGCCACGATTATGCGGTAAAACCGCCGGAACCAACAGTACTAAACGCGTTGAAAAATGCCGGCAAGGAAGTGGTAGCCATCGGGAAGATTGGCGATATTTTCTCCGGGGAAGGGATTACCGCTTCGTATCCAACGAAGAGCAACCAGCATGGGATCGAAGAAACGCTGCAGCGGATCGGCCAGGATTTCACCGGCATGCTGTTCACGAACCTGGTGGATTTCGACTCCTTGTACGGCCATCGTCGCGACCCGCAGGGCTACGCCCGTGCGTTGGAGGAGTTTGATGCGGCGGTACCGGATTTGTTGAAAAATGTGGGTGAGAACGACTTGCTGATCATTACTGCCGACCACGGCAACGATCCGATTCATGCCGGAACGGACCATACCCGCGAATACGTGCCGTTGCTTGTTTACGGGCCAAGCCTGAAAAAGCCGGGCAGCCTGGGCATCCGGGCAACGTATGCCGATTTGGCCGCGACGATCGCCGACAATTTCGGGGTGCATGCAACCGAGCACGGAAAGAGCTTCTTACACCAACTCGTTTAAGAGTAGAAGTTCAACTGTCATCTATAGCTTGTGAACCAGGAGGATTACGATATGACGACGACATTAAACATTGGCATGATCCGGGAGGCAGCGGATTATATCCGTTCCCGGTCGACGCTTACGCCAAAGGTAGGATTAATTCTGGGCTCTGGATTGGGCGTATTGGCTGATCATATTGAGGAGCCGGTCAGCATCAGCTACCGCGATATCCCGTTCTTTCCGCAGTCGACGGTAGAAGGCCACGCGGGTGAACTGTTGATCGGGACGGTGCAAGGCACGCCGGTCGTGCTGATGAAAGGCCGCTTCCACATGTACGAAGGATACGGGCCGGAAATGACTGCTTTCCCGGTACGGGTCATGAAGGAGCTGGGTGTTACAACGCTGCTGGTCACGAACGCGGCTGGTGGGGTGAACACGTCCTATGAGCCAGGGGATCTCATGCTGATCTCCGACCATCTGAATCTCACAGGCCGTAATCCGTTGGTAGGGCCAAACGACGAGGAGCTGGGACCGCGCTTCCCGGACATGTCCCAAGCGTACAGCCGCCGTCTGCGCGAGATCGCACGGAAAGTCGCTGCAAACAAAGGAGTGCCTCTGCAAGAGGGCGTCTATGCCGGCTTGCTGGGCCCAACCTATGAGACGCCAGCGGAAATCCGCATGCTGCGGACGCTGGGTGCCGATGCCGTCGGGATGTCCACGGTTTCGGAAACGATCGTTGCCCACCATGCTGGCATCGAGGTGCTGGGGATTTCCTGCATCAGCAACATGGCGGCAGGTATTTTGGACCAACCGTTGTCCCATCAGGAGGTTATGGAGACGACCGAGCGCGTGCGTGAGAAGTTTCTAAGCCTTGTGTTGTCCATTATCCCGGAGATTGGCGAAGCTTAAGAAGAACGGAGGCAAGGAGCGATGAGAGCGGTAGATCTGATCCGTAAAAAAAGGGACGGCCAGGAGCTGACGAGCGAAGAAATCGCCTTCTTGGTCAAAGGGTACAGCGAGGGGCAAATCCCCGATTACCAAATGTCCGCATGGGCGATGGCCGTTTATTATCAAGGGATGAGCGCCCGGGAGACGGCCGACCTGACGATGGCAATGGCCGGTTCCGGAGATACGATTGACCTTAGCTCCATCCGTGGCATTAAGGTCGATAAGCATTCAACGGGCGGAGTTGGCGATAAAACCACCGTCGTCTTAGGCCCGCTTGTGGCGGCCGCCGGCGTACAGGTTGCGAAGATGTCCGGCCGGGGGCTCGGGCATACCGGCGGGACGATCGACAAGCTGGAAGCGATCTCCGGATTCTCTGTGGAGCTTACGAAGGAGCAATTTTTCCGCCAGGTGAACGAAATCGGCCTTGCGGTCGTCGGCCAAAGCGGCAATATGACACCAGCCGACAAGAAGCTGTATGCGCTGCGGGATGTCACCGCGACGGTCGATTCCATCCCGCTGATCGCCAGCAGCGTCATGAGCAAGAAGATCGCTGCTGGTGCGGACGCCATCGTGCTGGACGTTAAGACCGGCAGCGGCGCGTTCATGAAGACGCTGGAGGACTCGATCCGTCTAGCCAAGGCCATGGTGGATATCGGCACGCAGGTCGGACGCCGCACGGTTGCCGTGATTAGTGACATGGACCAGCCGCTGGGCCATGCAATCGGCAACGCGCTGGAGATCAAGGAAGCCGTGGCAACGCTGCGCGGGGATGGACCGGCCGATCTCGAGGAGGTCTGCCTGATTCTGGCGTCCCATATGCTGATTCTCGGCGGCAAGGCATCAAGCGAGGAAGAGGCGAAGGCGATGCTAGCCGAGCAGATTAAGAGCGGTCAAGCGCTGGAAAAGCTGAAGCAAATGGTTGCGGCGCAGGGCGGTAACACGGAGCAAATCGGCCGCCCGGAGCTGCTGCCTGAAGCAGAGCTGAAGGTGGATGTGAAGGCAACTGCGGGCGGATATGTTGAATCGATTCAGGCCGAGGAGATTGGCCTCGCCGCCATGATGCTCGGAGCAGGCCGGGAGACGAAGGAATCTGTCATTGATCTGGCTGCCGGCGTAGAGCTGCGCAAGAAAATCGGCGATCCGGTTGAGGCAGGCGAAACGCTGGCGGTGCTGCATCTGAACCGCAGCCATGAGACGGGCCTCGCGGAGGCACAGCGGCGCATTCTTAACGCGTATGGCATTTCCAGTACGAAGGTGCCGCGTCGCCCGCTGGTGTTCGCACTGGTAACGCCAGACGGGATTAAGCGATTCTAAGCGAGGGACGCAGACGACGTAGTCATATTCATAAGATAACGGAATCATATGGCCTTATTTTGGCTAAACGACGGGGTGTGGACATACGCCTCAAATGATCAAAATAAGGCCATCAACTTCTCTTATTTTAGAGGATTGGGGCATTTACGCCAAAGAAATCAAACGCCTAAAAGGCGTTTTTTCTTTTTGCACAGGAATATTATTCCTCTTTCATGCCGATACTAGGTTAGCAGAATCCAGACTTATGTCTAGAAGGAGGATAAACCTTGAAAAGACGGATGTTGACCTGGTTTGCCGCGTTCGTATTGGCCGTATCGGTGTGGCCGACCTACACCAGTGCTAATCATGGCGGTCCGCATGACGGGGATGATGAAATCGCATTGGCGGAAAATGCGTTGTCCGCCGTCTTAATCGATGCCGATACCGGCACAGTAATTTACGAGAAGAAGAGTCATGAGAAGCTGCCACCTGCCAGCATCACCAAAATCATGACGATGTTGCTGACCATGGAGGCGATCGATAACGGCACGCTGAAGCTGACCGATAAGGTGACGACAAGCGAATATGCGGCATCGATGGGCGGCTCGCAGATCTTTCTGGAGCCGGGCGAAACGATGACTGTGGATGAGCTGTTGAAGGGCGTGGCTATGGCGTCTGGGAACGATGCGTCCGTGGCGCTTGCCGAGAAGATCGCCGGCTCGGAAAAAGCCTTCGTCAAAATGATGAACGAGCGAGCGCAGCAGCTGGGACTCAAGGATACGCATTTTGCGAACTGCAACGGCTTGCCGGTGGCGGACCATTATAGCTCAGCTTACGATATCGCCATTATGAGCCGGGAGCTGCTGAAGCATGAGGAGATTACGAAGTATACCGGGGCGTATCAGGATTATTTGCGCCAAGGCACCGAGAAGCCGTTCTGGCTCGTGAATACGAACAAACTCGTGCGCTTCTACAGCGGGGCAGACGGCCTGAAAACCGGCTATACCTCGGAAGCGAAGTTCTGCCTGGCCGCTACCGCAAAACGTGACGGACTTCGCCTGATCGCTGTAGTGCTGGGCGAGCCGAATACTAAAACGCGGAACAGCGAAGTCTCGGCGATGTTCGATTACGCCTTCTCGCAATACGCGTTGCTGCCGATTTATCAAGCCGGGGAAACGATTGGCAAGGTGAAGGTGCAGAAGGGGATGAGCGCCCAGTTGGAGCTGACCGCCGCCAAACCGCTGAATGTACTGGTCAAAAAGGGTGTGAAGCAAGACAGCATCACGCATAAGTTGATCGCACCAGAAAAGCTTGCAGCACCGATTAAAGCCGGTCAAACGATCGGCAAGCTGGTCGTCTATCAGGATGGCCGCACGTTGACAGAGTTCGAGCTGACCGCCCCTGCGGACATTGATAAAGCGGGCTGGTGGACATTGTTCAAGCGAACCGCGGCACACTTGTTTTTTGTAGATTCATAGGGCTTTTCTTCTAGTTTTGTCAGGCGGCAGGAATCCGGCCTGAGGTCGTAGAATTGTTGTGTTCATGTCTAGGGAGGAGAGTGAACAGGCGTGAATTTGCATGTGGAAATGGTAAGACACCGCGAGACATTAATTGTACGCTTGAGCGGGGAATTGGATCATCATACGGCGGACAACGTCCGCATGCGGATGGATGAAGAAATCGCCCGCGGGAACTGCCGCAATCTGGTGTTAAGCCTCAAAGAGCTGCAGTTTATGGATAGCTCCGGCATCGGCGTCATCCTCGGAAGATATAAGCTGATCAAGCAAAAGGGCGGGAAGATGGTCGTATGTGACGTCAACCCGCCGGTATATCGACTGCTGGAAATGTCGGGATTGTTTAAAATTATGTCCATCTTCGAAAACGAGGATCTGGCGCTGACGGAACTGGAGGTGGCCCTGTGAGTACCAACGCGAATCAAGCCGGGAATTTCATGAAACTTCAATTTGCCGCGAAGTCCGAAAATGAATCGTTTGCCCGGGTGACCGTCGCTGCCTTCGTTTCTCAGCTGGATCCTACGATGGATGAAATCACCGACTTGAAGACGGTGGTTTCGGAAGCGGTCACCAATTCCATCATCCACGGATATGACGGGAACCCGGAAGGGATTGTCACCATCTCTGCTTCCATTGAGGGCGATACGGTGACCTTGATCATCGAGGATCAAGGCCGAGGTATTGAGGATGTGGAATTGGCGAAGCAGCCGCTTTATACGTCGAAGCCGGAACTGGAGCGCTCGGGGATGGGCTTTACGATTATGGAAAATTTTATGGATGAATTCGATGTGACCAGCGAGATTGGCGGGGGCACGCGCATTCGGATGAAGAAGAGGATTGTATCCAAGAAAGCTTTATACAATTAGGGGTTGGAGCTATGGATGCCGAAGTGAAGCAAATCTCGAGAGAGTTTTTGGACGACACGGAAGTGAAACGGTTGATCGCCCTGAGTCAATCCGGGGACAACGCTGCTAGAGACCGGCTGGTGAACTGCAACATTCGACTTGTCTGGTCCGTCGTGCAGCGGTTTATGAATCGGGGATACGAACCCGAGGATTTGTTTCAAATCGGCTGTATCGGCCTGCTGAAGTCGGTGGACAAGTTTGATCTCAGCTATGATGTGAAGTTTTCTACGTATGCGGTGCCGATGATCATCGGGGAAATTCAGCGGTTCCTGCGCGATGACGGGACGCTGAAGGTCAGCCGTTCATTGAAGGAGATGGCGAACAAGGTTCGCAAGAAGAAGGATGAACTGTCCAAACAGCTGGGCCGGCTTCCAACCGTCAAGGAAGTTGCCGATGAGCTGGGTGTTACACCCGAGGATGTCGTGTTTGCCCAAGAGGCGAACAAACCGCCGGCATCCATTCACGAAACCGTATTTGAAAATGATGGCGATCCGATCACACTGATGGATCAAATTGCTGACGAGACCCAGGAGCGCTGGTTCGACAAGCTGGCGCTACATGAAGCGATCGACGGCTTAACCGACCGGGAACGTCTTATCGTGTACCTTAGGTACTATCGCGACCAGACCCAATCAGAGGTGGCGACCCGGCTTGGGATATCCCAGGTTCAGGTGTCCAGGCTCGAGAAAAAAATATTACAAAGCATTCGCGATCAGATCGCGCAATGAAAGGGCGAGCTCTTCGGACAGCGTCAGCCTTCAACGGCGCGCTGAACCGAGGGGCTTGTGTATTGATACAGACCGCGCTTAAACATAATGCTGGAGCACTACTCCACCGTAAATGAACGCCGCTACGATGACAATGGCTGGATGGATTTTACGGCGCTCCATTGCCCAGAACGCGATGGCTGCGATCACCAGCGTCTGCCAGATGCCGATCGTGCCCATGGGCTCCTTGGCCATCTGCCACGTGAGGGTGATCATCATAACCGCAATCACCGGCTGCACGAGCAAGGTCATCCCTTTGACGATGCTGGATTGGCGGTATTTGGCAAGCAGGCGCAGCAGCAGAATGAGGCCAATTGCTGAGGGCAGCACGGTGCCTATCAACGCGAGTCCAAGGCCAACCCAACCGCCGACCTCAAAGCCTACGTAGGCGGCGATTTTGGTAGCGATGGGGCCTGGTAAGGCGTTGCCGAGGGCAAGCATATTGGAAAATTCCGCATCCGACAACCAATGGTAGTGGGGCACGATCTCCTGGTACATTAACGGGATGGAGGAGGGGCCTCCACCATAGCCCAACAGATTGGCGATCAGGAAGCCAATCAACAAGTTCAGCCAATCAATCATAGATGATCTCCTTCCCGGTCCGGCCGTTTCCGCTTGTTGCGGAAACGTGCGATCGCTCGGAAATGTACAGCCCCATAGCCAAGGAACAGCACGATCACGAGCGCTGGATGAACTTCTAAGATCTCCAGCAGCAATAGAGCCAGAAGCATAAACAGAATGCCGGCGATGATGCCGAGGCCTTTGATTCCTTTTTTCGCAAACTCATAAGCCATCACTCCGAGCATGACGGCGATTACGGGCGAGACAGCGGCGATCATGCCTTTTACGACGCGAGACCCCGCTAGAAGATTTACAGCTGAGAGCAGCAGAAGCATCGCCAGGACACTAGGTAAGATGTGCATGATCACTGCATAGGACGCGCCCAGGATCCCCCTGCGTTTATAGCCCAGGTAGGCAGCCATCTTCGTTGCAATAGGGCCGGGCAAAGCGTTAGCAATGGCGAGAATTTCGCCAAACTCTTCATCACCCAGCCACTGATAACGCTTGACGGCATCGTGCCGGATCAAGGGGATGACGGAAGGCCCGCCACCGTAACCTAACACGCCGGTTCTAACCATGGATACACCTAAGTCCATATAATCTTTCAGATGAGGTTTCAAGCGGTTCCCTCCTTTGTACTTAAGTTACCCGACTTCGTCCAATCCTAGAATAACCAATCAATCCTATTATAGAGGCAAGGGGAGGAACGCGGTGAAAAATGTGCATTAATACATCAATACGGTTCTGCGGTGATTGCATCCATGTACGTGGTTTGTTGCATCCTATATAATAAAGAGCGTTGATAACAATACCAAAATTGGAAGCAAGGGAGATACCAGAACATGAGTGTACATATCGCAGCCAAACCGGGAGAAATTGCCGAAACGATTCTGCTGCCTGGAGATCCGCTCCGGGCTAAATTTATCGCCGAGACGTATTTGAGCGATGTCATCTGTTATAACGAAGTGCGCGGCATGCTCGGCTTTACCGGAACGTATCAAGGAAAACGAATTTCCGTTCAAGGGACCGGTATGGGCATCCCATCGATCTCAATCTATGTGAATGAGCTGTTGAAGGAATACGGTGTCAAAAATCTGATCCGCGTGGGAACTTGCGGCGGCATGCAGCCGCATGTACATGTGCGTGACGTGATTTTGGCTCAAGCTTCTTGTACCGATTCCAGCATGAACCGCCATGTCTTTAGCGGATACGACTTTGCGCCGATTGCGAACTTCGAGCTGCTGAAGGCGGCCTATGAACGCGGCGTGGAAAAAGGGTTGAAGCTGCATGTCGGTAACATTTTCAGTTCGGACATGTTCTATCGCGACGATACCAGCGTAACCCAGCTGCTGATGAAATACGGCGTGTTAGGCGTTGAAATGGAGACCACCGCGCTCTACACCCTGGCTGCCAAATACGGCGTGAAGGCATTGACGATTCTGACGGTCAGCGACCATCTGCTGACAGGCGAGGAGACGACGGCGGAGGAACGGCAAACGACGTTTAAGCAAATGATGGAAGTGGCTCTGGATACGGCAGCATCGCTGTAATCTCAGAACCATCGAACTAAGCATGGGAACGGATGCGTGAGCATACGTCCCATGCTTTTTTTGCGTGTAAGAGTAAGAGTAAAGCCCCCCCTCGCTTGGCATACTATGGGCAATACGCTAGTGGAAGGGTGGTCAGCATGGAGAATGAGTCTGCGTCCATCGTCTATTTGCGTCTGCGCAAGCAAGTCGGGCTTCCCGCTGGGGCGCCGATTCGGCTGCGGGACGTAGCCCGTGTGCTGGCAGAGCCGGAGCTGGAGGGCAAGCTGCTGGAGCTGGAGTTGGACCGGCCGGAGCAACGGGATGGGAATCTGATCGTGATTGATACGCTGCGGGTCATTTCGGCGATTCAATCGAAGTTTCCCGGGCTGCGGATTGAGTTGCTTGGCGAGCCCCATGTACTCGTGGAAATGATCAAAGCCGAGAAGAAACCGTCTTTGCTGCTGTTTGCCTTAGTTTGGCTGCTGCTCTTCTTCGGAGCGGCCTTGACCATCATGAACTTTCACGCCGACGTCAGCATGCCCGAGGTTCAGGTCCGAATCGTGGAGATGATCACGGGGGAGAAGGACGAGCATCCTTACCTGTTTCAAGGGGCCTATTCCGTAGGCATCGGTTTTGGGATGATCGTCTTCTTTAATCATTTATTTAAGAAAAAATGGAACGAGGAACCCACCCCGCTTGAAGTCGAAATGTTCCTCTACCAGGAGAACCTGAACCAATACGTCGTTGCCGAAGAGTTAAAGAAAATGCACCGTGCCGACTCGTCGGCGAAGCGAAACTGATGTCACCACTAGCTGCGGGGTTGGCGATCTTCCTGGGCCTGGCCGGCGGTGTGGCCATTGGCAGCGGCGTGATCGCTTTATTTATCGTGCTGGACATGATTCCGCGCCTAGCCCAGGTGACAAATTCCTATGACAAGGTGCATTGGTACGAAGGGGCGATGATCGCCGGAGCGGTGATTGGTACGGTAGCGGACTTCTGGGACTGGAAGGTGGCTGGGCCATGGCTGATTACCGGCATCGTTGGTTTGTTTAACGGCGTTTTTGTCGGGATGTTGGCGGCGGCTTTGACCGAGGTGCTGAACGTGCTTCCCATACTTGCCAAGAGACTGCATATGCAGCGATACCTGTTTGGCTTCTTGCTCGCGATGGTGTTTGGCAAAATGGCAGGCTCCCTGTTTGAGTGGTTTATTTACAGACCGTGATTTGAAGAAACGGAGGTAGATCTGGATGGAGCAAGATACGCAGGATATGATGCAGGACGGAATGGATCAGCCGCAGGCGATCCCGGATTTCGTACCTGAGGAAGAAGAAAATTTTCTGCAGGAGAATTATCCGGAAGAGGAAGCGATTCGACGAAAACGCGAATCGGAGCGGTCCGACAACGTTGAGGAGTCGGTGATCTATTGGCAGCAAAGCGATGCGATCAGCCGCAGTCTGACGACAACCAAGCATACGCTGAAGGAAGTCATCGGGGCGGGGGAGAGCTTTGACGTTGTATTCCGTGAAATGACTTATGGCGGCAAACGCACCTGCTTGGTCTTCATTAATGGATTTGCAAGCACCGAAGCCATGCAGGAGATCATTAAGCGGTTGACGTATTTGACGCCGGAGAATTTAACAACCGGAGCGCTCCGCTCCTTCTTCGAACTCTATATACCTCATGTTCAGGTAGAAAAAACAGAGAAGCTCAGCGATGCCATCAATAAAACGTTAGCCGGCATGAGCGTGCTGTTTATTGAAGGCGAGCAAACCGCGCTGATTATGGATACCCGGCAGTACCCAACTCGTAGTCCGGAGGAACCTTCGCTGGAGCGCGTCGTCCGCGGCTCGCGGGACGGATTCACGGAGACCTTGGTGACCAACATTACCTTGGTTCGCCGTCGGCTACGTGACCCGGGACTGAAGTTGGAAATGGTCAGCGTCGGCCGCCGGACCCGCACCGACGTCTGCATCGCCTACATCGATGATATCGTCGATAAGACGCAAGTCGATTCAATCCGAGAAAAAATTAAAGCCGTGAACATCGACGGGATACCTCTCGCGGACAAGCAGTTGGAGGAAGCGATCATTCACCGAGGCTGGAATCCATATCCGCTGGTACGCTACTCGGAACGGCCGGATGTCGTTGCTTCGCATTTGCTTGAAGGCCGGGTTGTCGTGTTCGTGGATACATCGCCCAGCGTGATGATTTTGCCGACGACCTTTTTTGATCTTTGCCAGCATGCGGAAGAGAACCGGCAAACCCCATTCATGGGGACTTACTTACGTTGGGTTCGCTTCTTTGGGATATTCGCCTCGCTCTTTCTGCTGCCCATTTGGCTGCTGATCGTTGTTCATCCCGAGTTCAAACCGGCGGGGCTTGCCTTTATCGGACCTCAGGAACAAGGTAAAATCCCTCTTATTGCCCAATTCCTATTAGTCGAGTTTGGTGTTGATTTGATGCGGATGGCGGCTGTGCACACGCCAACGCCGCTGGCCTCCGCGATGGGCTTGATCGCTGCGATCTTGATCGGCGATATCGCCGTACAGACGGGGTTATTCGTCAACGAGGTTGTTCTTTACATGGCGGTAGCGGCTATCGGGATGTTTGCAACGCCAAGCTATGAGCTGGGGCTGGCCAATCGGATCGTGCGGCTCGCATTGCTTGTGGCCGTGGCGATATTCGGCGCACCTGGGTTTGTAGTAGGGGTTACGGCGTTTATCGTATGGCTGACCCTGCGCCGCTCGAATAATTCGTCCTACTTGTGGCCGTTTATACCTTTTAATGCAAAGGCGATGGCCGGGGTAATTTTCCGCGTTCCAGTCTTGACCTCCAAGCAAAGACCGTCCTCCAACAAACCGCGGGACAACACGCGAATGCCGGGCAAAAAGTAGGCCTAGGCTTGTTTAACAAATAACACAAATGATAATCCGAAAAATCCATTTTTCAGTTTCCCGGTTGTTTGCTATACTGGTGTAAAATTGTGAAAGTGGAGGACTGCATAGATGTATTTACACGGTACCAGCAAAATTAATGCAAAAGGCCATCTCGAAATCGGCGGCTGTGATACGGTCGAGTTGAAGCAAACCTATGGAACGCCGCTGTATGTCGTAGATGAAGCTCTTGTGCGGCAAAGATGCCGTGAATATATGGATGCTTTCCGTGCATCGGGCCTGTCTTTCCAGGTCGCTTATGCCAGCAAAGCATTCTGCGTCATGGCGATGTGCCGGCTGGCCGAGGAGGAGGGCTTGTCCCTGGATGTTGTCTCCGAGGGTGAATTGTATACGGCCCTTCAAGCGGGATTTCCTGCGCAGCGAATCCATTTTCATGGCAACAACAAGACGCCAGATGAATTGGAGATGGCAATTTCCGCCGGGATTGGCTGTTTCGTAGCGGACAATTTTACGGAGTTGCATATGCTGCAGGCGCTTGCCGCTGAGAAAGGCGTTACGGTGAATGTCCTGCTGCGCGTAACACCAGGGGTGGAAGCCCATACGCATGAATATATTTCAACGGGTCAGACGGACTCGAAGTTCGGGTTTGATATCGGCAACGGTTCGGCATTGGAAGCCGTTGATTTGGCTAACCGCAGCTTGAATTTGCAATTGCTTGGCGTGCATTCGCATATCGGCTCGCAAATTTTTGAGGTGGAAGGGTTCCAGTTGGCCGTTGAGCGTGTTGCGGCTTTTGCAATGCAGGTGAAGGATCAGCTTGGTGTGACCTTCAAGGTGGTTAACCTAGGTGGCGGCTTTGGCATTCGTTATACGGAAGGCGACACGCCGTTGAAGGTGTCTGATTACGTAGGAGCGATTACGGATGCAGTGAAACGGGAGTTCGCGAATTATCCGCAGCTTCCGGAAATTTGGGTTGAACCGGGTCGGAGCATCGTTGGTGATGCCGGCACAACGCTGTATACGGTAGGTACAAGCAAGGATATCCCTGGCGTGCGTAAATATGTGGCCGTTGATGGTGGGATGACGGACAACCCACGTCCGGCGCTGTACGGTTCGAAATATGAGGCAATGTTAGCCAACCGCGCCAACGATGCCAATGAGGAGACCGTGTCGATCGCCGGTAAATGCTGCGAAAGCGGCGATATGCTGATTTGGGACGTAGAGCTGCCGAAGGTGAACAGCGGCGATCTGCTCGCCGTATCTTGCACCGGTGCGTACAACTACGCGATGGCCAGCAACTACAACCGGATTCGCCGTCCGGCCGTCGTATTCGTGCAAGACGGACGCAGCGATCTCGTCGTGAAGCGCGAGTCGTTGCAGGATCTGCTCGCTTGTGACGTGATTCCAGAACGGATTGCAAAGCAGCCATCGCTGAAATAAGCAGGAACTTATGAAACAGCAAGGCCTGAGAGGGAGCGAATTGTCGTTTCCTATCAGGCCTTGCTTTGCTTGTATGCGGATTTTCTAGTAAACTGTAAGAGGTTTGTCCTAGACGTTGATGAAGAAGGGTGTGTATACGATATGAAAAAAGGTAAAATCGTTTTGGAAAAAGGCGGAGAAGTCGAAATTCAGTTCCTGCCTGAAGAAGCTCCTGGAACGGTCGCAAACTTTGAGAAGCTGGCCAACTCCGGATTTTATAACGGACTTACGTTCCATCGCGTGATCCCAGGGTTTGTTGCACAAGGCGGCTGCCCGATCGGCAACGGCACAGGCGGCCCAGGGTATACGATCAAATGCGAAACGGATACCAATGTGACGAAGCATGAGCGCGGGGTCTTATCGATGGCCCATGCCGGCAAAGACACCGGCGGCAGCCAGTTCTTTATCGTCTATGAACCGCAGCCGCATTTGGACGGCGTGCATACCGTTTTCGGTAAAGTGACATCGGGGATGGAGTACGTGGATCAAATTCGTCCCGGGGATAAAATGAAAGAAGTTACCGTCTGGGACGAAGCTTAATTTAATTCGCAAACTTAAAAGGGCCCTCGCTATGCCAAGTTGGCATGAGCGGGGCCCCTTTTTCGTTGGTTTAGGAATTTCTTTGGTGGGCGGCTTCGTCTTTCACTTCTTCACGGAAGCCCTCGATGGCGCGCAGTCGTTTCTCGTTCTTCTCCTCGATTTGCTGCTTCTCCTGAGGGGAGATTTCATCAGCATGCTCGCTGAGATAATCTTGTCCTTCACGGAAGTTCTTAATCGTGTTTTGGATGTTGCGTTGAATCTTTCTCACATTGTCGGAGCGATTATCCGGTTTTGCCACGTTCATTCCTCCTGAGAAATAGAATTGGTTATCGATATCGTTCTTAAGGTTGGCTCTTTGGGCCAGTTTTTATGCACTCTGCAAGAACCGCGAGGAAGAAGGGGATTGGTGCTGTGACAGGTGTGCTTGATTTTTTACAAAATTAGTGCTAACATTCGTCTTGCAGTCATGCAAAATCTAATAATTAGCAATCCTTCGGGGCAGGGTGAAATTCCCTACCGACGGTGATGGCTCATTGGACGGTCCGTTCGATGAAGCACAAGTCCGTGACCCGCAGTGCTTACGTAAGCATGCGGCTGAGCCGGTGAGATTCCGGGACCGACAGTATAGTCTGGATGGGAGAAGGAAACGCGAGAGCACATACGTTATTTTATTTGCGAAGGTGTTCGTACCTAAAGAGCTTCAAACGATCAAGTTATATTTTTCACATACCTTGGGTGGTGAAGAGTCTTGACGTTGCCAAGCTTTCGTTTTGGTCTATTTGTCGTTTTGTACGATTTTAGGGTCGTGTTTTGGCGACAGTGGGTAGACGAAAGTGCTCTTTTTGATAGGCGTAAAACTACTCTCATGTTCAGCCCTGCCGGATTGCGGCAGGGTTGTTTTTGTATTCTTCGCTTCACGGATTGGCGTAAGGAGGACCGCGGATGAAGGTGATTGACGACGAATATTACATGGCGCTGGCGTTAGATATGGCGGAGCGCGCACAAGGACAAACCGGGACCAATCCAGTCGTTGGTGCCGTTGTCGTGAAGGATGGGGCCTTGGTTGGGCTGGGCACGCACTTGAAGCGGGGGACTCCGCATGCCGAGGTACATGCCTTGAACATGGCCGATTCCCAAGCAGAAGGGAGCACCGTATATGTCACCTTAGAGCCTTGCAGCCATCACGGACTGACCCCGCCTTGTGCCAAGCGATTGATTCAGGAGAAGGTGCGGCGCGTCGTAGTTGCCTGTGAAGATCCGAATCCGCTGGTTGCCGGCAAAGGCATTGAAATGCTGCGTGCTGCCGGAATTGAAGTTGAAGTGGGTGTGTTGCGTGAACGAGCTTTGAAGCTGAATCGCCGCTTTATTAAGTTCATCACGAGAGGCATGCCTTATGTGACGATCAAATCCGCCAGCACGCTGGATGGGAAGCTGGCAAGCCGGACAGGGGACAGCAAGTGGATTTCCAATGAGAAAGCGAGAGAAATCGTCCACTCGATGCGCCATCAACACCAAGCCATAATGGTGGGCGTTTCGACGATCCTGGCGGATGATCCGCAGTTGACTACCCGATTATCCGTTCCGGGGCTGTCGCCCATTCGCATCATTGCGGATTCAACGCTCCGCATTCCTGAGACGGCCCAAGTCCTGCGGGACGGGCAATCTCCCACTTGGATTGTGACGACGGAACAGGCCGATCCGGACAAGGTTGAACGCCTCACTCACCTTGGGGCGGAAGTTCTCCGCTGCGGCAGCGGCCCGCAGGTTGATCTGCGGAATGCGCTTGTTCAAATCGGTCAACGCGGGATATCTTCTATCCTCGTTGAAGGTGGCGGACGACTTAACGGTTCGCTGCTGGAACAACAACTGGTGGATGAGATCGTACTTTTCCTAGCCCCTAAGCTGATTGGAGGCGTGGATGCCCCTGCAAGTTTTAACTTCGCCGGATATGATCTCATGCGGGATGCGGTGACCTTGCGCGACATGGAAGTCGAACAAATCGGGGATAATGTGTGCATCAGAGGAGTACCGGTCTGGGTGCAGGTGAAGGAGGGAGATCACTAATGTTTACAGGACTTGTGGAAGAAATCGGCACTATGAAATCGATCAGCCGCAAAGGGGAAGCGATGATTCTGAACATTGCGGCAAAGGTAGTTACCGAAGGCATTAAGCTGGGTGACAGCATCTCAGTGAACGGCGTTTGCTTGACCGCCACGTCGTTTGATGCTTCCTCCTTCTCGGTTGACGTGATGCCGCAGACGTTCCGCAACACCAATCTGAAGGACTTGAAACCCGGCAGCCGTGTGAATTTGGAGCGGGCCATGGCGGCGAATGGACGCTTCGGTGGACATATCGTACAGGGTCATGTCGACGGCGTCGGCACGATTGTTGGTACGAGTCAGGATCAGAATGCGGTTGTGTTTGAAATTCGACCAAGCAAGCCTTCCTTATTCAAATACATTATTCCTAAAGGCTCCATCGCCGTGGATGGCATCAGCTTAACGGTGGTCGAAGCGGAAGGCGGGACGTTTACGGTATCTATCATCCCGCATACGTTAGCCGAGACGGTGCTCGCCTTTAAGCGGGCAGGAGATACAGTGAATCTCGAATGCGATGTGCTGGGAAAATACGTGGATCATCTCCTCAAGTACGGCAGAGGCGGCCAAGATACGGATGAAGCGAGCGGCGGCGAGTCGGGAATTAATCTCCCGTTTCTGGCTGCGAACGGATTCGTGTGAACCTACGAAATAACGTCTCTAAGTTCCGTTACATCGGACGATCAACATTTATTTTAAGGAGGGGAATGTGATGAGTGACATTGTATTAGACCGGGTCGAGGAAGCAATTTACGAACTAATGCGCGGGAAGGTCGTTATTGTCGTCGACGACGAAGACCGGGAGAATGAAGGAGATTTCGTGGCACTTGCGGAAAAGGCGACGCCCGAAGTGATTAACTTCATGATCACTCAAGGCCGCGGACTGGTCTGCCTGCCGATTACAGCGGAACGGGCAGAAGAGTTGGATTTGCAGCCGATGGTGGCGCAAAATACGGATAATCACGGGACGGCGTTCACCGTCTCCATTGACCATAAAGATACAACGACGGGGATCTCGGCATATGAGCGGTCGTTAACGGTAAAGGCGATCATGGATCCCAATGCCAAGCCGTCGGACTTCCGCCGTCCAGGACATATGTTCCCGCTAATCGCCAAGAAAGGCGGCGTGCTGCGCCGCGCTGGACATACGGAAGCCGCGGTTGATCTGGCCCGGATGTGCGGGGCCTATCCTGCTGGCGTCATTTGCGAGGTTATTAAGGAAGACGGGACGATGGCCCGGCTGCCGGATTTGGTGGAGATCGCCAAAACTTATGATCTCAAGCTGATCAGCGTCAAAGACCTGATCCATTACCGCAATGAGAAAGAGAAATTGGTGAATCGCGAAGTGGAAGTTCGCATGCCAACGGATTACGGCGAGTTCCGCGCTGTCGCTTATACAAATGATGTGGATAATAAAGAACACGTTGCGCTTGTCAAAGGAGAAATCAACGGCGATGAGCCGGTGTTGGTGCGGGTGCACTCTGAGTGCTTGACCGGGGACGTGTTCCACTCTCACCGCTGCGATTGCGGTCCGCAGTTTGAAGCCGCTTTGCGCCAGATTGAGGAAGCTGGCAGAGGCGTGCTGCTATATATGCGACAGGAGGGGCGCGGCATCGGCTTGATTAACAAGCTGAAAGCCTACAAACTGCAGGAACAAGGCTTTGATACGGTGGACGCCAACCTGAAGCTTGGATTTCCGGCAGACCTGCGCGATTACGGAATTGGGGCGCAGATTCTCAAGGATCTGGGTGTCCGCAAAATTCGCTTGATGACCAACAATCCACGTAAAATCAAAGGCTTGGAGGGCTATGGCCTGGAGGTTGTCGAACGGGTACCTATCCAAATGAAAGAGAACGAGGATAACACCAAGTACTTGCATACCAAACAAGCGAAATTAGGGCATTTGCTCAAATTTGACGATGTGGAGCAGGATGAATCCTCCACTCGCGTTTAAAGGCGAAGCAAACTCCCTCTTAGCAATGATCTAACTCTACTAATAGAAAGGTTTGATGAATCATGGCAAACGTATTTGAAGGGCATTTAGTATCGGACGGGTTAAAATATGCGATCGTGGTCAGCCGCTTTAATGAATTTATTACAAGCAAGCTGCTTTCCGGCGCCTTGGATGCATTGAAACGGCATGGAGCCAAAGAGGAAGAAATTTACGTTGCCTGGGTACCGGGGGCGTTCGAAATCCCGTTTGCGGCACAGAAGCTGGCGGAGAGCGGCAAATACGATGCAGTCATTACGCTGGGTACGGTCATCCGCGGCTCCACCACTCATTATGATTATGTCTGCAACGAGGTTTCCAAAGGCGTTGCCGCCGTTGGCCTTAAAACCGGCGTGCCTACGATCTTTGGCGTCGTAACGACCGAAAATATCGAGCAGGCGATCGAACGTGCCGGAACGAAAGCCGGAAATAAAGGCTGGGATGCCGCACTGGCAGCTATCGAAATGGCGAACTTGACGAAACAGCTGCAATAATGCTTATCTTAATGTAGTACCCCTGAGCCGAAGGGGTACTACATTTTTCTTTTGCAACAACCGATTTTTAAGGTAAACTTATGTACATACATGTTTGCTTACGGGTGGAGGATGTTCATTGACGACAGTAACGTATAAGCTGGAAACCTTCGAGGGGCCGCTGGATTTGCTATTGCACCTGATCGATAAAGCCGAGATTGATATCCATCAAATCTCCATCAGTGAGATTACCGATCAGTACCTCGAATATTTGCAAGACATGCAGGAGCTTGAGCTGGAGGTCACCAGCGAGTTTCTGGTCATGGCTGCGACGCTGCTGTCGATCAAGAGTAAGCAGCTGCTGCCGAAACCACCCGTCATCGAAATGGACGATGATTTCGATTACTTGTTTGAGGAGGAAGAGGATCCTCGGGACGAGCTCATCCGCAAGCTGATCGAATACCGTAAATATAAAGGGATCGCTGCGCATTTGCATGAACGCGAATGGGAGCGCAGCTTGATTTTCTCGAAAGAACCGGAGGATCTGACGCCGTTTATGCCGGAGGTGCAGGAGAACCCTGTGAAAGGGCTGCATGCTGCTGATTTGATTGCCGTCTTCCAGAAGGCGATGCGTCGGGCAGCCAAGCGCAACACGGTGGCGCGGATTCACCGCGACGAAATTTCCGTTAAGGACCGGCTGAAGGAAGTCGTGTCCGCGTTCGAGCATGTGGGGAAAGGCGGCAGGTTGCTCTTTTCCAAGCTGCTGCATACGGAGATGAGTCGGCACGAAATCGTCGTCACGTTTTTGGCCGTGTTGGAATTGATGAAGATGAAGCAAATCGTCTGCTATCAGAACCGGCTTTTCGACGATATTGTTATGGAGTGGAGAGGGGAAGGAAGTATCGATGAATTTTCAGGAATTGAAATCGATTATTGAGGGGTTGCTCTTCTTGGCAGGTGAGGAAGGCTTAAGCCTCAAACAGCTGGCTGAAGTGACGGAGCAGCGGCAAGAGGTGGTGTCCGATGCCTTGCTGGATATGAAATCGTCCTTCGAGCGAGCCGGCAGAGGACTGCAAATCGTGCAAATCGCCGGCAACTACCAGTTGGCGACGCTTCCGGAGCATGCCCCTTATTTCGAACGGCTGGCTTATTCGCCTTCGCGTTCGACCTTATCCCAGGCTGCGCTTGAAACGTTATCGATTATCGCTTATCGTCAACCGATTACTCGGGTGGAGATTGAGGAAATCCGGGGGGTGAAATCCGAGCGGGCGATTCATTCCCTGGTGAACAAGGATTTGATCGAGGAGGTTGGCCGCGCTGAAGCGATCGGGCGTCCGATTCTTTATGGGACAACCAAGGCGTTTCTGGACTATTTTGGACTGGCCAGCTTAAAGGATTTGCCGGATTTGGCCGATTTCGAAAGTGCCGAGGAGCTGGAGGAGGAAACGCAACTCCTGTTCCAACGCTTAGAGGAACAACAGCTGACGTTTGATGATGTAAATCAGGATTTTGTTGCAAAGGAGGAGGAGTCACCGGGGGAAAATCCCGATGATATGGAACCAGGGAATTTATGAGGACATTTCCCTGGTAGGCGGTTGAGCGAGGCGCCAGCCTCGCCTGACTTCGCGATGTAATCACCAGTGTTGCAGTGTCCGTCCATTTTACAAACCATATGGCAATCCATGACCCCACCTGCTCATCACCAATCTCTCTAAAAAGCCTCCCACCGCATTGCCGCTTACATAACCCCCATCACCCGGCCAAGTGTGCTCGGGTAATTTTTTCGCTCAATTAAGTCATCGCAATTGCCGGTAACCGGCCAAACAGTTCGTTATCGAGCACTTTGCTTAAAACGTGAAACGTATCGAATGATTTCCTTTTGGAATAGCCATACTACGATGGAGTATTTTATCTGATAGGTATGGAGGGCTTTCCCGTGTGGATTTGGCTCGGAGGCATCCTGATCCTGCTGCTGCTAATAGCTGCCTTGATTTTGCTGTCTACCATTACGTTCAATTTGACCCTGCGCAAGAAAAATCGGGATGACATGGTGTTGCTGGAAGTTACGATGCTCTATGGCTTTGTTCGCTTACGTTACCAGGTACCTACGATCCGGATTAAAAATTGGCGTGACGGTGTGCAGATCGAGAAAAATCAGCCAGAGAACGTGCTGCAAAAGGAATCCACCAGCGTCGACCACGAGGTGAACAAAGACAAGGTCGAGCAATGGATGGATCAGTTCGAACGTTTGCTTCAAGCGACCAGCGGGCTGCGGGTCTGGCTTCAATCCACACTTCGCCGCGTCTCCTTCCGCAAGCTGGAATGGTCAACGAACATCGCGTTAGAGGATGCGGCCCATACCGCGACGTTAACGGGGGCACTATGGGGAGTTAAAGCGACGATTGTTGGCTGGCTTACTCGTTATATTTCTTTGAAGCAGAGACCTAAATTGTTTGTCGTTCCTGTATTCGGCAGCAAGCCGTTATTTTCCACGGAATTGCGCTGCATAGCGCAAATTCGCTGCGGTTATGCTATCTATGCTGGACTGGTACTTATAGTTCGCGTGCTAAAAGTGAAGGGAGGAGTTAAGAAATGGCTGACCATCCTATTAAAGGGCTAATGCAAACCGCTATGGAAAACATCAAGGAAATGGTTGATGTCAACACGATCGTGGGTGAACCGGTCGAAACGCCGGACGGCAGCGTGATTTTGCCAATCAGCCGCGTGGGCTTCGGTTTTGCTGCCGGGGGGAGCGATTTTATTGTTGATGACGAACACAATAAATCGACCACAGGCTCTTCTGAGAACAGCAATATCCGCCCGTTTGGCGGCGGTAGCGGCGGCGGGGTTTCGATTAATCCGATCGCGTTCCTCGTCGTAGGAAAGCCGGGCGTACACATTGTGCCGCTGGATAACCAAACACATCTTGTCGAAAAAATCATCGATACCGTACCTGGTATTATCGACCGAATCCAGTCCATGTTCCCGAACCAGAATGCAACTGCGAATGCAGCGATGGCAACAGCGCAAGCTGCCCAGATGCAGGAATCGGCCGTCCGAACCGGCATCAATCCTTTTGCATAACTGCCTTTTGACCGTTGATCCTTTCCGGGCTGCCGGGAGGGGTCTTTTTCTTGATTTTAGGTGGGACATACTCTCTTGCAAAATTGCATATAAGTAAACAAGTACCTGCTATAGTACCTGTTACCGGAGGAATCAACTTATGAAGAAAGATTCACATGACCGCAGATTACACTCCTTTTGCTGCTTATTGGCCGCGGTTCTGCTGTTCGCCTGGTTGAATCCGCAGGCTGTACAAGCTGCTCCCGATGCGCCCTCGATCCATGCTCAGGCCGCTGCGGTCATTGACGTGACCTCGGGTCGCCTGCTGTACAGCTTGCACGGAGATGACGAGTTGCCCATCGCCAGCTTGACCAAGATCATGACCGCCATCGTCGCGATCGAGCACGGCAAACTGTCGGATATGGTTACGGTTGGAAAGAACGCATACGGGAAGGAGGGCTCATCCCTCTATCTCCATTTAGGGGAAGAGATGAGTCTGGAAAATATGCTATACGGGCTGATGCTCCGTTCAGGCAATGATGCAGCGACCGCGATTGCAGAGCATGTGGGCGGCTCGGAGGAAGGCTTCGTTTATTTGATGAATGAAAAGGCCAAGCTTCTCGGATTAACGCATACCCATTTTCAAAATCCGCATGGTTTAGATGCCGAAGGGCATTATTCTTCAGCCAACGATTTGGCCAAGCTGACAAGCTATGCATTGAAAAATCCGCACTTTAAGGAGATCGTTCGAACACCCAGCAAAACCGCGCCAAACCCCAATGATCCGTGGGATTATAAGTGGTTAAACAAGAACAAGATGCTGCGTTTCTACGACGGGGCAGACGGCGTGAAAACCGGCTATACGAAGACGGCAAGACGTTGTTTGGTGAGCTCCGCGACCCGCAATGGACAGCAAATCGCCGTCGTCACATTAAACGACGGGGATGATTGGAATGATCACCGCAAGCTGCTGGATTACGGTTTTGCGAACTTTCCTCTGACAACGTTGATAGGCAAAGGGCAAGCGATTGAAAACGGTCTGGTGACCGGGGCGGATTTCAAATATGCGCTGGCCCCGGAGGAAGTCGGCAAAGTTGAGAGAAGGCTGAAGTTAGTGGAGGCGCGTACAGGCTCGTTTGGTTATCGCGGGCGAATCAGCGTTCGATTAAATGGAGAAGAAATCGGCACGGTGCCGGTGTACGATAAGGCCAGCTTTAACCCGACCATCCTGGAGAGGGGCAACGAGCCGAATGTCGGCGGAGCCTATGGATCCGCCTCGGAACATCAGGTGATTCAATGGCCTTCTGATTGGTCTGCGGCGTTAAAGAAGGTGCTGCAAACCTTGTTGTTTGATATTTGATGTGGGGTAAAGGGAGAGAGGCAAGACTGGGCGAAGGAGGGGCAGAACGAATGGTCAACAAAATATGGCTTGCACTTATTTTGATTGGGTTTCTCTTTGCAGCTATTAAAGGGGATATCGGTACGGTGACGCAAGCGGCGTTTGACGGGGCTGCGACCGGCGTAACCGTATGCTTTGGATTAATCAGCGTGTTGGTGTTTTGGCTTGGGATCATGCGACTGGCGGAGGATTCTGGCCTGGTGAAGACGATCTCCAAGCTGCTTGGACCGATTGTTGCTTATTTGTTCCCCGACGTGCCGAAGAACCATCCGGCGATGGGGTATATTTTATCGAACATGAGCGCGAATTTACTTGGCCTTGGGAACGCAGCTACGCCGATGGGAATCCGCGCCATGCAGGCGTTGCAGGAGCTGAACCCAGACAAACAAACGGCCTCCCCGGCCATGTGTACCTTGCTGGCCCTGAACACTGCCAGCATTACGTTGATTCCCACCACGTTGATTGCGATCCGCATCAACTTCCATTCTGCGAATCCGGCAGAAATCGTGGGGTCGACGCTACTTGCGACAGCCATCGCCACCGGGGCGGCTATCATCGCCGATCGCTGGTATCGCAGACGGAACACGTATCGTACACCACCGCAGATCTCGGCGCCACCCGATATTTCGCTGAAAGGGTGAGGCATTTTGCTCGATTGGGTGAATCTTATTTCGGCTTGGGCCGTACCGGTGATGATTGCCTTTATTCCGCTTTATGCTTATTTCAAAAAAGTACCGGTCTATGAGTCGTTTGTCGACGGAGCGAAGGATGGGTTCTCAACCGCCATAGGGATCATCCCGCATCTGGTTGGCATGATGGTGGCGATCAGCGTGTTCCGCGCTTCCGGAGCGCTCGATTTCTTTGTTGGTTGGATGACGCCCTTTCTATCCTGGCTTCATGTTCCGCCGGAAGTGCTGCCGCTTGGGTTTCTTCGGCCTTTGACCGGGACGGGCTCATTGGCCTTTACAACTGACCTGATCAAAACCTATGGTCCAGATTCGATGATCGGCCGGATCGCTTCCACTATTCAAGGAAGTACCGATACAACGCTCTACGTTTTGACGGTGTATTTCGGGGCCGTGGGGATCCGGAACGGCCGTTATGCCTTAAAGGTTGGATTATTTTCGGATGTCGTTGGCTTTATCGCTGCGATCGTCGTTTGCTTGCTCTTATTCGGTTAAATAACTACATACCTTTTATGATCGTTGAACCGCCTGCAGCACTTCGCTGATGGGGCGGTTTTTGCGGTTTATGGGGGCTGCTATTGTGATTTTTCCATGAGGTGGGTATCATGTGTATGAGGTGACTAATGCAAATATGGAAAGATTACAGAAAATTTTGGCCGCTGCCGGTGTGGCATCGCGCCGTAAATGCGAGGAATTAATTCTAAGCGGCAAGGTTCAAGTCAATGGTGAGACCGTTACGACGCTGGGCACGAAAGCTGATCCGTCCGTGGACGTGATTACCGTTGAGGGCAAGCCAATCGGCGCGGAGAAGAAGCTGTACCTGATGTTCAATAAACCGAAAGGCGTCATCACGAGCGCTTCCGATCCCCAAGGCCGGAAAATCGTCACCGATTACTTAAAAGGAATCAAGGAGCGGGTTTATCCAGTAGGCCGGCTCGACTACGATACGGAAGGTCTACTGCTGCTGACCAATGACGGCGAATTTGCGCATTTGCTGACGCATCCAAAGCATCATGTACCGAAGACGTATCTGGCAACGGTCAAAGGGGTACCGCATGGTACCGCGCTGGACAAGCTGAAGCAAGGTGTGATGCTGGAGGATGGGATGACGGCACCAGCCGAGGTCGAGTACTATGACATTGACCCGGAGGAGAAGTACGCAACCATCTCGATCACGATTCATGAGGGCCGAAACCGTCAAGTGCGCCGCATGTTTGATGCAATTTCGCACCCGGTGACACGGCTCAAGCGAATTTCTTTTGGTGATTTGGTTCTGGGCAACCTCAAACGCGGTCTGTACCGCCATTTAACCAAAGAAGAAGTCGACAGCCTCTACAAACTCGCTCGCACTACTACTCCCCACACTCCTAAGCGCTAGAAATGTGGTGAATCGTGGTAAAGAAGCGGTGAATTTGAAGATGAAGCAACTGTAGATTTTAAGGAACGATCAGTATCCGTTGACCTTCATAAGAGTGGAAAATGGCATAGTGTGAAATGATTCTGGAGAAACGGCAGTGGTCGCCTTTGTGAGCGGATTTCACCCTTAGTATGAGTTTAGGATATCAATGAAATCCGCGAGCAACAGCGATCGTAAGAACATTTCACACGTCGCCCCAACCCATGAGCTCCTTAGTTCAATCTGAAATTATCCATCCGAAGATATCCCCCTCATTTCTTGCGCGTCACATAATATTCATATTTCCCCGGGCTGAAACTGCGGCATTTTTCGTTATAATGTTCATAGAGTGTTCACGAATTGTTCAACACTTCATGACAATTTTCATAGAAAGGAAGTTAACTATGGGGAAGGCGAGACGGCCGATCCAAATCGTCATCTTGCTGTTGATCGTCATCCTGGGCGGATATGCGATCGGGACTGCAGTGTCCGGCGGTGAGGCCGATAAACCTAAGCAAGGCGGGAATCCGCCGGCGTTTAAACTGCTCGGTTTGGATGGACAGGTACATACGTTAGACGACTATAAGGGCAAATCGGTGGTCTTAAACTTTTGGGCTACCTGGTGCACCTATTGCGTCAAAGAAATGCCTGCATTACAAGCCCAATGGGAAAAATGGCGCGATCAAGGCGTCGTCGTTCTAGGCATCAACACGGGCGAAGACGAGATGACCGTACAAAATTTCGTCAAGCAGACAGGTGTGGATTTTCCCATTTTATATGATTCCAACAATACGACAACGCGCGATTACGGCATCGTGCCGATGCCAACGACGTTCTTTATCGGCAAGAACGGCAAAATTACCTCCATTCATCAAGGCGAGCTGAATTTGGATACGTTGGATGACCAAATCAGGCAGCTGGTGGGGCTTTGACGTCGAGAGGAGGACATAATCGGTGATTGAAAACACAAAATGTGAATGCGGCCACCAGAACCGGGTGGGGACCGTATTGTGCGAAGCCTGCGGCAAACCGCTGCTTGAGGAGGATCAGCAGCAGGGCGGGCTTTTGGAGATGCGTTATGACGGGGTTGCTCGGCGCTCGCAGCGGGCCAATCCCAATTTTATTGATCGGGTCTGGAACTTCTTCTCCTCCGTCAAGGTCGCGATTTATTTGATCATCATCACCTTGATTGGTGCGATGTTAGGGACGATCTTCGAGCAGGAGAGCAACTTCATTAATTTTGACCCTTCAACCTATTACAAGAACAAGTATGGAACGATCGGCGAGATTTATTACCGACTGGGTTTGTCCCATACGTATGAGTCCTGGTGGTTTATTCTGCTGCTGGTGATGATCGGTGCTTCGCTTGTCATCTGCAGTCTGGATCGGGTGCTTCCGCTTTACAAAGCGCTTTCAAAACAGAAAGTGCGCAAGCATCTGGCTTTCCTCACCCGTCAGAAAATCGTGTATCAAGGGGAAATCAATGAAGATGGCGAGGAATGGGTGCAACGTGCCGTTCAACCGCTGCGGAAGAAGCATTACCGGGTTTATACAGATGGCAGCGCCTTGCTGGCAGAGAAACAGCGGTTTAGCCGCTGGGGCCCTTACATTATTCATATCGGGCTGATCGTTTTTCTCTTGGCGGTACTGTTCCGCGGATTGCCGGGGCTGCATCTGGACAAACATTACTGGTTCCCTGAAGGCGAAATTACGCATATTCCCGATACGAACCTTTATTTGAAAAACGAGAAGTTTTCGGTTGAATATTACAGCGAGGACGAAATGTCCGAGGATTTTAAAGCGAGAGGGAAGGTCGTACCTAAGCTGTTTGAAACCCAAGCCGTGCTGTATGAATGTACAGCGGATTGCGACGATCCTTCCAAAGAGCCGCAGCTTCGCGAAGTCAAGCGACATGCTATTCGGGTGAACGATCCGCTCAGTTACAAAGGACTACAAGCGTATCAATTTGATTTTGATCTCACCCCGAAGCTTAGATCGGTGCAGCCCGCTTTAGTAGATGTCAAGACCGGAGAATCCTACGGCAAGTTCAAATTGGACATGAGAAATCCAGAGCGTGAGTATAAAGTAGGCCCTTACCGGTTAACGCTGCAAAATAAGTATATGGATTTTTCCCTGAACGACGAGGGAAAGCCGGTATCCATTTCCGGCGAGCCGAACGCGCCTGCCTTTTTATTTTTGATCAAAGGACCGGATCTTCCGGAGGATGGCGCACAGTACATTTATTTCCCTAAACAGATTGACAAGGAGCGGTTCCAGCAAGATGCGATTAACGAGCAGCTTGGAGGCGTGCAATCGAAGCTGCGGCTGGACGTCCTTGGGATGGAAGACGTCGACTTTATCGAAGCGTCCAGTTATTTGAACATCCGGGTCGACCGGGCGATGCCGTTCGTTTGGGTGGGCCTTGGGATCGTGATGCTTGGACTGGTCATTGGATTTTACTGGCAGCATCGCCGCATCTGGCTGCGTGTTGATGGCCGCCAGCTGACGCTGGGCGGACATACGACCAAGAATTGGTTTGGCATGCGCCGCGAAGTTTCCGCATTCCTCCAATCGATGGGGGTTGAAGCGGATGAGAAGTCATTGGAAAATAGGGGGAAACATCCATGAACTTTTTGGAAATCAGCAGAGTCGCATTTATGACGGCCTTTTTGCTTTATTGTGCGGCTTTTATTTTTTATGTGGTGGCTGTAACCGGCAAGACGTGGCGCAATCGCGACCCGAAGCGCCATGAGAAAAAATGGGGACGCATTTCATTTGCCGTTTCCTCGCTTGGGTTGCTCTCGCATTTTGTCTATTGCGGAACCCGCTGGGCGTACAGCGGACATGTACCCGTCAGCAACATGTACGAATTTATGACGTTCTTGTCTATGATGATTATGGTGGCTTTCACCATCGTTTTTATCATTTATCGCAAAATATTACTGGGAATGTTCGCCCTCCCGCTGGCGATTATTATTATGGCGTACGCTGCGGTATTCCCGCGGGACGTTCAGCCGTTGATTCCATCGCTGCGTTCCATTTGGCTTTATATCCACGTGACGCTGGCGGCTACCGGCGAGGCGTTCTTCGCCGTTGGTTTTGTGGCCGGGTTGATGTACCTGCTGCGGGCCGTTGATTTTAAGGCGACGGACAAGGCAGGCCGCCGTCAAAAATGGTGGGTTGAATTTACGCTTTTTTCTATTATTATAGTATTGGGCTTCATTGTTTCCGTCTTTGCCTTCCGGGCAGCCGGATATGAAGCTGTGTTCGTACAAAATCAGACAACGATTGACACCCAAGTGGAGCAGAATAGTACAATAGAAGATAAAGAAGTTTATAATCTGCCACCGATCGTTGGTCCGCATCAAAGTGAGCCGGAGCACATTCAGCCGTTCCTCGGGATGAAGAAGCCTTTGTTTGATGCACCTTCCTGGATGAGAGGGGAAACGGCCGGCCGTAAACTGAATACAATAATTTGGGCAATACTAACAGGTATCGTGCTTTATTTGCTGCTCCGGTTAATCTTGCGTAAGCCGCTTGGCACCGCGTTATCTCCTGCAGTACGGGGCATCGACCCAGATGATTTGGATGAGATCAGTTACCGGGCAATTGCGATCGGATTTCCCATCTTTACGCTGGGGGCGCTCATATTTGCCATGATCTGGGCGCAGCAGGCTTGGGGCAGATTCTGGGGTTGGGATCCGAAGGAAGTATGGGCGCTGATTACCTGGCTATTTTACAGTGCTTACCTCCACTTGCGCTTATCGCGCGGCTTCCAGGGACGCAAGTCTTCGTGGCTGGCTGTACTTGGATTTCTTGTGGTGATGTTTACGCTGGTTGGGGTAAATCTGATCATAGCGGGGCTGCACTCTTACGCGGGTACCGATTAACTCAGGCAATAATACCATATGGACTGCTCAACTGATTGGGTAAGATGATGAAGGGGTTGTTGTTAAAATGTCAGATCAAGCAAACCGCATTCTGGTAGTCGATGACGAGGAGCGGATTCGCCGGCTGCTAAAGATGTACTTGGAAAAAGAAGGCTACGAAATCGATGAAGCCGAGGATGGAGAGACTGCCCTGAAGTTGGCGACTTCCAACGACTATGGTTTGATCTTGCTCGACGTCATGCTTCCGGGGATTGACGGGGTCGAGGTCTGTAATCGATTGAGACAAGTTAAAGCAACACCGGTACTGATGCTGACGGCCAAGGGCGAGGAAATTAACCGTGTACAGGGCTTTGAAGTTGGAGCGGACGATTACGTCGTGAAGCCGTTCAGCCCACGCGAGGTCATCTATCGGGTCAAAGCGATCATGCGCCGTGCTTCCGCTACGGCTTATTTGACGAAGGAAAGCGGAACTAGCAACAATATTGTGTTCCCTCATCTCGTGATTGAACATGATGCCCATCGGGTAACTGCTAACGGGCAGGAGGTCAGCTTGACTCCCAAGGAGTATGAACTGCTGCATTATCTGGCTGTTTCGCCGGATAAGGTGTTTTCCCGGGAAGAGTTACTGAAGGATGTATGGAACTACGAGTTTTTCGGTGATTTGCGTACGGTGGATACCCATGTGAAACGGCTTCGGGAGAAGTTGAACAAGGTGTCGCCGGAGTCCGCTGCGATGATCACGACCGTATGGGGCGTCGGATACAAGCTGGAGGTTCCAAAGTAAGTGAACTTCTGGAGAACGCTCGTTGGTAAGCTGTGGATTACGATTATTTGCTTGGTAGCTTGCGTCCTGATGTTAATGGGACTGTTCCTGCTGCCTTACATCGATACGAACTTTACAAACTCCGGAGCGGTCAAACGGTTATTTGTGATCGTCGCAATGATCGGGTTTTCGCTCACAACGTTTTTTGCTTTGTTTCTGTTCACGAAGATTACACAGCCGATGCAGCAGCTGATTCGGGCTGCGGATTCGGTGCGCAAAGGCAAATACGACACGCGTCTGTCTCTGCGCACGAGTGATGAAATCGGTGAGCTTGCCATCACGTTTAACCATATGGCGGAAGAACTGGAAAATACGATCCGCAGCTTAAAGCACGAGAAGGAACATCTTTCCAGTGTGCTTAGAAGCATGAATGATGCGGTAATTACGTTGGACCGCGAGGGTGCTGTCATTTTAACCAACCCGCCGGGTGATCGGTTATTACAGCTTTGGGGAGATCTGACAGAGGAGAGCGAGGAAGAAATACCTGCCTCTGCTAACGAAAAACAGATGGTACCGAAGCCGCTCTTTCCGTTATTCCGTCGTTTGCTTGATCAAGAGAGCGACCAGAAGATGAACGTCCACGTTATGAAAGGGGTATGGTCCGTACATATGGCGCCGCTGTCCTCAGACGGTGAGGTTCGCGGAGCCGTTGCCGTACTTCGGGATGTAACCGAAGAAGTGAACTTGGAGAAGATGCGCCGCGATTTCGTGGCGAACGTGTCTCATGAAATTCGGACCCCGCTCTCGATGATGCAAGGGTACAGTGAAGCGCTGCTTGACGGTATGGCTTCTTCGCCGGAAGAGAGCGCGGAGCTCGCCCAAGTTATTTATGAAGAGTCCCTGCGGATGGGACGGCTCGTTCGTGATTTGTTAGACTTGGCTCGGATGGAGGCAGGTCATACGGATATGGTTATGCGCAGGGTCGACTTTCGTGAGTTGGCAGAGAGGGTGGACCGCAAATTTCAGGTCCGAGCCAAGGATAACGGGGTTGAGCTTGTGTTGGAGCTGGAAGACGGGGAGCTGCAGCTGCAAGCCGATGAAGACCGTTTGGAACAGGTGCTGACCAATTTGCTGGACAATGCTTTCCGGCATACGCCGGAAGGAGGGAAGGTGACGGTCAAGGCTTCCATGGAAACCGGCGAAATGGGCAAGCAGCTTCACGTCGCCGTATCGGATACCGGTGTAGGCATTCCGAGCGAAGATTTACGGTATATCTTCGACCGCTTCTATAAAGCCGACAAAGCACGGGTTCGCGGTGAGAACGGCGGGACGGGATTAGGTCTTTCGATCGTCAAAAATATCATCGCAGCTCATCAAGGTTCCATTTGGGCCGATAGTGAAATTGGCAAGGGCACCGTATTTCACTTTCTGCTTCCTGTCGAATCGGGACAAACTACGTAATCACAAAAAAACATCCTTCGCGAAGAAGGATGTTTTTTTGTTGAATGCCGCAGATAAATCTTGTTCATCGTGGAACAATGATTGATCTGACGGCGGAATGAATATTCGTGATCTCGTGGTTCGCGCCGTTACGCGAAAATGATATGTTGGGCTTTATTGATTTCCGGAAGCTTCGTCAAATCGTCCAGAACTTCCTTCGTTACGGTTTTATCCACAGTGAGTACCATGATTGCTTCACCGCCAACCAGCTTACGTCCAACCTGCATGGAGGCGATGTTGACATCGTTCTTCCCAAGCAAGGTACCCACATGCCCGATGATCCCCGGTTTGTCGTTGTGCGAGATAAAGATGAGGTGGCCTTCTGGCGCGACGTCAACCGGGAACTTGTCGATTTGCACAATCCGTGCACCGTAACCGTTCAGCAGCGTACCTGCGACCCGGCGCTCCGTTCCGTCCTGAGCCTTGAGAGTCACGGAAATCAGGTTGGTGAAGCCCTTGGTAGCCGAGGCTTGCGATACCACGACATTAATGTCGCGGACCTTCGCGAGGTGCATCGAGTTAACGATATTCACGTCGTTGCCGAAATGACGGGACAGCACGCCTTTGATAATGTAACGAGTCAGTGGCTGCGTATCCACTTCCGCCAGGTCACCGGCATAATCCACATGGATTTCTTTGACGGCCTGATTGTTCAGCTGGGACAGGAAGACCCCAATTTTCTCACCAAGCCCGAAATAAGGCTGCAGCTTGTTCATGACGCTGGCTGCAACCGGCGGCATATTCACCGCATTTTTAAACGGTTCGTTGCGCAGGATATGAAGCACTTGCTCGGAGACGTCGATGGCCACGTTCTCTTGAGCTTCCACGGTAGAAGCACCAAGGTGCGGTGTCACAATGATCTTCGGATGATGAAGGAACGGGTGATCCGCTTCCGGCGGCTCTTTCTCAAATACGTCGAAGGCAGCCCCAGCTACGATGCCTTGATCAATGGCTTCCACCAGCGCCAACTCATCAATGATACCGCCGCGGGCGCAGTTGATGATGCGCATGCCTTTCTTCATCACTTCAAATTGCGGACGGGCGATCATATGCTTCGTCTCTGGCGTGAGCGGCGTATGAACAGTAATAAAGTCCGCATTCCGGATGATTTCGTCCACCGTGGCTAGCTTCACGCCCAGCTTCTCCGCCCGATCTTCAGTAAGGAAAGGGTCGTAGCCGAGAATGTCCATGCCAAACGCTTTGGCGCGCTTCGCAACCTCGCTGCCGATCCGGCCCATCCCCAACACGCCCAACGTTTTGTTGCGCAGCTCGACGCCAAGGAATTTGCGATCCCATTCGCCTTTGATCGTCTTCGCATAGGCTTGCGGAATATGACGGGCCAGCGCCATCATCATGGCAAAGGCATGTTCACAAGTCGTAATCGTATTGCCGTCCGGAGCATTAATGACAATAATTCCGCGTTTCGTCGCCGCTTCCAGATCGATGTTGTCGACCCCAACCCCAGCACGGCCGATAACTTTCAAGCGGGTTCCAGCTTCCATGATTTTCTCGGTGACTTTCGTTTGGCTGCGGACCAGGAGACCGTCATATTGCGGAATAATCTGCACCAATTCATCTTCGCTGAGACCTGGCTTCTTATCGACCTCAACGTCGGCTGCATCCATCAGCTGCTGAATCCCCAAGTCGCTGATCGGATCCGATACTAAAACTTTAAACATGTTGATTTGACCCTCCTAAAAGTTTTATATAGCAAGGCCTCCTTGAAAGACAGCAAGTGTGGCTATCTTCGGAAGCATAAGCTGATGTGGTTAAGTTGAGTTTCTTCATTGACGCTGTGCCCGATTACCGCACCAAAGAATAAGGTACCAAGGACGCCTGGGAGGCAGTTGGCGTCGCTAAATAAATCAAAAACTCTCAATCCGCACACTACTTCCGTAGTAAGGGACGAGAGTTATTCGTGGTACCACCCTAATTCGCTGCCCCTTCGCAGAAAGCAGCCTCAGTTGTCATTGCTGACAAGAACGATAACGGGTTCACCGGCTACGCCTACTTTCATTTCGACGCAGCGACTCAGGAGCGCTAAAGCCATTCGTTCCGCTGCCGGTTTGCAGCACCACCGACTCTCTGGAAGCTTTCCGAAGGCTTCTTTCCTTCAAAGTGTTTCATGAGATGTAATTTTTCATAATGTAACACGGGCCTTGGCCAAGTGTCAACACTAACCTGAACATTTTTACAAAGTTAGGTGTTTGTCGTTCGGATTTTGCCCAAACTTGAATCCCTCTAAAATTTTGGTTATGATTTTACTAATGTCGAAAAGCGTCTTTTAACGGCGGACAGCGAAAGAGCTTAGTACTCCGCAAAGAACGGCAACTCCGGCAACGATTCGGAGGCGTAATACGTTGACTTCCATTTTACAAATTCTTTGCTCTTCACGGCATCCGTTTCAATTAAAACCTTAACAATGGAGCCGATGGAGTTCAATTGAAGCGCCTCAGCTTTTCCGCTGCTGATTAACTGATCAATCTTGGCCGTGAAGTCCTGCGGCAAATAGGATACATAAAGCTGCTCGTTCACCATCATATCGGTGACGGCTTTGTTTTTTACCGCAAGCGTATAACCGGACCATTCTTTAGTTCCGATGTTCTCTTTGTATGTATAGTCAGCAGAAACGCCGCTCTTGGTTTTAGCGGTCCATTTCAGCATCGAGGCATAATATTTCTTTTGCGCCTGCAGCCCGTACTTTTTGGCGTTTACCGTGAACTCATCTTGATTGACGATTTTGGCGAGTTCCATGCCTTTTCTGTTTCCTGCCTTAGATTTGATCTGGTCCATGCTTTCCTCAAACAGCTTCAGGCTCTTTAAATAGTCGGTCTGGGCCTCCTTAAGCAACGGGGAGGAGTCGGCAATGGAATGTACGGCAATTTGCTCATAGCTGGCTTTAGCTTGATCACGGATGTCTTTCAGCTTATCCGATGATACCGACTTGGAACTGTGGGTGATGTCTTCGATCAGCGTGAGATAATTTTCTTTAAATTGCTGATACGGCTGAAAAACCACATAGTAAAATGTGACCAAATCCTGTTGCTGGTAGGAGGTTTCGTTTTCCTCTCGAATCGTGATCGCTTTGAGATTCGCGTATTTGGCTTCCGTCTTGTCGATGCCAAGATTAAGTCCAAGAAAGAACGTCCCAAACGCAGTAATCAGCAAGGCGAGAAATCCGAGTGAGAACAGCATCTCAAATTTGGTGTTATTTTTCCGAATCATACTTATGCTCCTTACTATATTGGTTTGAATGCGTTAAAATATTATAAAGGACAGGGTTTGACAAAAACTATGAAAAAGTTCAAATTGCGCGATGTAAAAATACAAAAAGTCGACCCCGGTCAGTTAAACGATCGATTGTTGCTCATTAATTTATATCTCACGCAAGGGCTTACATTACTTATCGGTCTTGTGATCTTGTTATTTCAGAAAAGAAACCCATTTCACCTGTTCCAATTTCCGAATAGTGTCGAATTTGTGTACTGGGGAGCAGGATTTGCTGCGGTGATGTTCGGAGCGGATATGCTTTTGTCCCGGTTCATCTCGGAGGAAAGTATGGATGATGGGGGCATTAATTCCCTGCTCTTCCGTCATCGACCGATTTGGCATATCGTCGTGATTTCGGCGGTTGTTGCCGTCTGCGAGGAGCTGTTGTTCCGTGGGGCAATCCAGTATGGGCTGGGTTCGTATTGGACGAGCATCCTGTTTGCAGCGATCCATGTCCGGTATCTTCGGCATTGGATTCCGACGGCATGGGTGTTTGCAAGCAGCTACGGCCTCGGATTCATTTATGTTCAAACGGGGACGCTTTGGGCGCCGATCTTATGTCACTTCTTGATCGATCTCGTATCAGGCCTGGTGATTAAATTTCGGAGGGAGTCATGAACGAGCATTTAAGCCGATTGGACCGATATGGTCAGCAAAATCGAACGAAGCAAAGTGCTTCCATACAATCGCGGAATCTGGCCTCCGGGATGGCGGCGGCTGAACTCAAGCCGGAACCTGCGGCGGTGAATGCCGAACCGACGTATGCCGCTGTCCGATCCCGGAGCAGCTTAAAGGTGGAGCCGTTTCCCCTGATCGCGGATGAGGAGCGTTACGCAACACCTGTTAAGAAGAAGCCGGTCATTGGCGATGAGACGATGGTTCGGCTGCTGATTCCGCGTAAATCGGAGGAGCCGGTTCGGCAAGGGACGGAGACGCTTCCAGCGGCAACGGAGCCGACATCTCCCAAGACGGTTGCGGCGGATGATAATAAGTTTGAGTCTGCGGCGGTTGCAGCATTGGCGAAACTTAAAGAGCCGGTTCAGCGACCATCCCATTCAACGAAGGGTTCTCCACCTCGGAGTGAACTCGACCATTTTGGGGATGAGCAGGGGCCATTATCAACCATGCTGGAAGAAGAACCCGATTTGGCTAAGCTGCCTACGCGCAAGGAGTTATATCCGTCACAACGTGTTAAAATGACCCGGTGGTTTTATAATTCGCTTCTTTATGCTTTTGTTATTATTTTGATTTATCTGTTATGGTGGGGCTTAAGCGATTCGCCGTGGGGAAAAAGCCATGGATTATAAAAACAGGTTGCAACATTAAAACCGTCAGGAAATCTCCTGACGGTTTTTTTTGGATTCAAAATTATTTTGATGATTCGGCATCCGCAGGTTCAGGAGCCGGTCCGATAGTTCGAGGGTCAACGAAGCCGTACCCTTTCTGTTCCAGTTGGGTGAGCAATTCATCCAGTGCCTCAACAGTCCAAGGAAGCTCGTGCATCAAGATATTGCTTCCAGCGTGAAGCTGTTCGAGCACATTGGCGATGACCGCCTCGGGCTTGTTTTTGTTTTTGCTGTCCCAGTCAAGAGATCCGTTGGACCAAGTCATGTAGATGAGCTCATTGTCGTCTGCGATTTGATGCGTTGTATCGTTCCCTGAACCGAAGGGAGGACGGAAGAAACGCGGGGCTTCGCCAATCGTTTCCTTTACGATACTTTGCACATCTTCAATTTGCTTGCGCATATTCGCAGCGGACTCTTTCTTTAAATCGATGTGATCCCAGCTGTGGTTGCCGATGATCTGCCCGCGCTCATGGATCAGCTGCAGCAGCTCGGGATGGGCTTTAACCCGATATCCGTTAACGAAGAAGATCGCTTTGGCCTGGTGTTTATCCAACGTATCGATCAGTCCGTCAATCATTTCCTTCTCCTTCGGCCCGTCGTCAAACGTCAGGAGAACCACCTTCTTGTTCACAGTGTCATCATTTGGCACTACGTTATATGCCTTATTAATGTGGTACAGCAGGGGAGGGGCAGCCGTTTCGGTTGAGGTTGGCTCATCATCTGAAGGGTCCTCAGGCTGCAGGTCTACCTGACCGGATTCATTGGTGCCATCGTTGGTGCCATCCGGTGCGGTTACTTCGGAAGATGCGTTGGTGTTTTGGTTAGATGTGGTTGGTGTCATGGTTGCATCAGTTTGGCCGCATGAGCTAAGAATAAGACAAGCGGCGGCGATGGGCAGGAGTTTCTTGTGGAGCAAAGAAGTCAACTCGCTTTCCTGTATTTATGCCGCATGAGTTCAAGGAAATCCGCGAACACTACAGATGATTTTAACATAACCAAGGAGGTTTTTTACGTGAAATCTTCCTCATTTTTAGGCGGTTTATTGGTTGGTGTCTTCGCCGCGATGTGGGCTTCGCGACGGAAGCAAAGCCTGATGTCCGTGATGAGCGGTGCAGGCTCGGCCCTGAAGTTTGCAGGGATGACCTCGAAGCGTAACGACAGCCCTACCGAAGATATTTCAGCAGCGCTGAAAACAGAGGATACAGGGTCTGCATCTGTCACAAAGGCTAAAGGGGCAGACAACGCCCAGGTGTATCCCAGTTCCGGCACGGTATCAACGTCCGGTTCGAATCATTCGAAGGAATACAGTCTGAAGCAGCTGACCGACTTCATTAAAGGCGATCCGGATGTGCGCCGTGAAGTTGAGAACATTCTCAAAGAGGCGAAAACCCCGGTTCCAGGGTTGTAATTCGACTCAAACCCCCATTCCAAGAGTCATTTTCTGCCCCCTTGACAGGGCCGCAGAAAATGATTCTTTTTTGTTCTATTTTAAAGCGTGCATTTAGATAAAATAAGTGATAACATACATACAAAGAACCATTTTCAGCACACTTGACAGCAGGTTTCATAATCTGTTTTATAACAACGTATAGAGAGAGGAGGATCCTGTATGAAGATAGAAAGACTAGGCCAGGATAAGATACGGATTTTCCTCACGTTTGACGATTTAAGCGAACGCGGTATACAGAAAGAGGACATGTGGCAGGAGATTCCCAAAGTCCATGACCTGTTCACTGAAATGATGGATCAGGCTTATAATGAAGTGGGCTTTGACGCCACCGGGCCATTGGCTGTGGAAGTGTTCGCCCTTCCTGCACAAGGAATGGTCGTCATCGTTACGCGCGGCAAATACGATCACCATCAACATGGGATCGGCTCGCCTTATGAGGATGAACTGCCGGAAGAAGTTTATGAGATGGAAGTTACGCTGGAGCAAAGCGATACGATTCTGTATTCCTTTGACGATTTCGAGAATGTAATCGAAGCGGCACACGTGCTGAAGTCGATGCTTCACGAAGCCGGCAGACTGTATAAATATAATGGGAAATGGGTTCTTCAGCTGGAGCCGGAGGAAATTGAGGATGGCAAACATCCTGCTCTGATCGCAGTATTAGCTGAATTCGGCGAAGCGACATCCGTAACGACGGCGATGCTGGAGGAGTACGGGCAATTAATCATGGCTGATCATGCGGTGGATACGATTTGCAACCACTTCAAACGCCAGGATTGATGACGTCTCGTATGAAGGCAGACCCATGTCAAATCAGAAGAGAGAGAGACAAAGAACGGAAGCAGCCAATAAGGGGGGGATAACCGTTGCTCTTTTTCTCGATTTTAAGCGCAGCGGTTGCTCCCGGGATTGCACTGCTTACGTATTTTTATCTCAAGGACAAGTATGATGCGGAACCGCTGCATATGGTCATCAAGGTGTTTTTGCTTGGTTTCTTGATCGTATTGCCGGTCCTGATCATCCAGCGAGGGTTAACGATGTGGCTGGGTGAAGGACCGCTGGTTACAGCTTTTGGCATTTCGGCCGGTGTGGAGGAAGTGCTGAAGTGGTTCGTATTGTTTCATATGATTTACAACCATACCGAATTTGATGAGCCGTATGATGGAATATTATATGCGGCGGCCATTTCATTGGGATTCGCAACGGTTGAGAATGTATTGTACGCTTTTGCGAGTCACGCTTCGATTGGCACCATGCTCGTTCGAGCTCTGCTCCCCGTATCGGGCCATGCGATGTTCGGCGTGATGATGGGGTACTATCTGGGGCGGGCTAAATTCTCGAGCGGCGGGCAATCTCGAAAGTTCCTGATTTTTTCGTTAGCTTTCCCGCTGTTCTGGCATGGGGTATACGATTGGATTCTTAACAATACGACGCAGTATTGGATTTGGTTTATCGTCCCCCTCATGGCTTTCCTCTGGTATGGAGGGCTCGGGAAGATGTATCGGGCCAACAACCGTTCCCCGTTCCGTTTAACGCCGGGGGCGAAGGGGCAAGATTAATTTGCTTTAGAATAGGGCATCCTGATTCTAACATTTGCATGTCTACGCCAAGGTAGGCTGCAGGATCGTTAGAAAGGGGTGCCTTTTTCGTGCGCGTCAAGGTGCGAATTACTTGTAAAGCGTGCGGCGAGCGGTTTGTGTTACGCGGCAAAAAAGAGCGCGACCATATTGAAACCGGCTTTAAGCAATGCCTATGTAATAATCAGCATGACTTTGAGATCGAAGAAGAAGCGATACAGTAAGGAACCGGCTGTACTCAAAATCAGACATCGACTAGGCGTGAATGGGAGATATCTTTTTGAACTACCGTTCTAAATAGAGGTTCAATTAGTGGGTTTGAGCAGCGGAGCGTAGCCGGAGGCTACGTGAGCAGCGGAGAGCCCGGGTGAATCCGAGATCCGATGCCGAATAGGCTCCAAAGCATAGGCTTCGTGATCGGAAGACAGCTTTTTGAACTACCTTATTCTAATGCATAAAGTTCTTTCCTTCTTGTCACACTAATCCCAACCTAGTTGAAGAAGGGAGAGAGCTAAGCCCAATGTACAAACGACTGAGTGCGATTCTGTTCCCGGTGACCGCTGTGCTGTTGATCGGCGCCCTGGTGTGGGGGTATCAGGAGAACCAGGAGAAAAACTCGATTCTGATCAAGGCGGAAAACCAATATCAGCGGGCGTTCCATGATTTGTCGTATCACGTGGACAAGCTGCATACGGAATTGGGCAACACCTTGGCGGTAAACTCGGCCTCCACCGGTGCCCAACGTAAAGGGCTGGTGAATGTATGGCGCATCACGAGCGAGGCGCAGAACGAAATTAACCAGCTTCCGTTAACCTTGCTCCCGTTTAATAAGACGGAAGAGTTTCTATCTCGGATCGCGAAGTTCTCGTATCAGACTGCGATTCGCGATTTGACGAAACAACCTCTAACCGAAAATGAGATGAAAAATCTAAAAGAACTGTACAAAAGTTCGGCGCAAATCGCCCAAGACTTGCAAGGCGTACAGAACAAGGTTATCGCGAATCGCCTGCGCTGGATGGACGTCGAGACGGCGCTGGCGAGTGAGAAAGAACCGAGGGACAATACGATCATCGATGGCTTCAAAACCGTAGATAAAAAGGTTGGCGAATACCCTGAGCTGGATTGGGGACCGTCCATCTCCAGCATGTACAATAAACGTTCGGTGAAGAAGCTGGGCGGACGTCCGATCACCGTTGAGGAAATTAAACGTAAAGCTGCGAAGTTTACGGGCGTACAAAGCCAAGAGAACATCCAAGTCGTAGAGAACGGGAAAGGAACGGAGTGGGCTTCCTATACGGCTAACCTGAAGAATAAAAAAGGTGACGAGTCTTGGTCGCTTGATTTTACCCGTAATGGCGGTCATCTAATCTCCTATGTATACCATCGCCCAATTGGACCGAAAGCCGTGGACGTAAGTACCGCAAAACAGCGAGCTAAAGAATTTTTGGAAAACAAAGGGTATCCAGGGCTAGCGGCCGTTTCTTATGATGAGTTCGATAATGAAGGAAACTTCACGTTCGTCAGCAAGCAAGACGATGTGCTGATTTATCCGGAGAAAATTACGATCCGTGTTGCCCTGGATAACGGGCAAGTGACCGGGATGCAGGCCAGTGACTACGTGTATGAACGTGAAAGCCGGGAAAAGGTCGGAAAACCGAAACTGACCTTGCAGCAAGCGCGTAAATTTTTGAATCCGGAGTATAAGGAGAAATATCATCGTCTTGCGCTCATCGAGAACGAGCAGTCAGAGAAGGTGCTAACTTACGAATTTGGCGGTTCAATTAACGGATCGCAGTACAAAATTTTCATCAATGCCGAGAACGGCAATGAAGAGATCATCGAAGAGATTCGCACCCGCAACAATCAAGGAGAAACGAAGTCTTCTTGATGCTCTGTGCAGCAGCTTCAAAGGAATGTTCCGGTTGTCCGGAAGATTCCTTTTTGCTTTTTTTAACGAATTAATTAAGTCCAGCCGCCTCGCGCCGTGCTATAATCATTAGCATAGTAGTACAACCATGACATAGGACGGTGGCAACCTTGTTTCCTAAAGTGAACGATCTCGTATACATTCAAGTCGCTTCGGCGGAGAAGCCAAACGATGAGAAGGAATGTAAATCACGGATCGCGGACGTGGAAGAAGAATCGTTTTTGATCGAAGTACCGATCGAGACCGAGAGCGGACGCATCAAAAAGCTGTACATCGGGGACGAATTATCCGTGTATTTCCTGACGGAAAACGGAGTGAAAAATTACTTTAGTACATACGTGCTCGGGTTTGCCGACGACGTTGTTCAATTAGTGCGAATTCGCAAGCCTGACCCAGAAACGATTACGAAAATCCAACGGCGCAATTTTTTGAGAGTGGTCGCACAATTAGAAATCGCTGTGCTTATGAAGGACGGCGTGCGCTTTGTTACATATACGGAGGATGTTGGCGGAGGAGGAGTCTCGTTCAGCTGCAGCAACGAATTTAAGCTGGCTCAGGGGGATCATCTCTTCTGCTGGCTGCTCATCCCGTTCAAGAACGGTACGATCGACCATGTGCCTTTTGAAGCGGAAATTGTTCGAATGAAGAAGCTGGAGACCGGGCGCACGATTGTCATGCTGAAATTCGTAAGCATTTCGGACCTTGAACGGCAAAAGCTGATACGATATTGCTTCGAGCGGCAGTTTGATTTTAAAAATCGCTGAGTTTCTCCTTGTATAAACGTATTTCTGATTTCCCAATATGGATAAGCTATACATGAACGCTTTGAAATCGATCTATGTTTGTGTGCTGCCAGGGAGGAAATCGAAATGAAAAAAGCGAAAGACGACGAAATTTACACCGAGCTGTTTTTGTCATTCTCGGGCAAGGCAGAAAGATGGATCAAAAGGAGTTTACTGGTTTTATTGGCAGCATTATGTTTATTTCAACTCTTGCTGCGGATTCCAGAATTGCGATATGTACTAGCCTCAGCAGACAAATATGAAGGGGTGCCCATCCACAGAGAACAAAGGAATTGATCGGGAAAAGCAGGCGCGTTTCTTTTGCATCCCTTTGTTATCTGTGGTATAATTTTCACGTCGCAGGCAATGCCTGCTTTTTTCTTGAGGATTTGTTTTTGAGGAGGAATGCCCCTTTGGCAAGCGAGACGTCAACAACCCACGACAAAATCAACATCGCCATCGACGGTCCTGCGGGGGCAGGGAAAAGTACGATTGCTCGCATGGTTGCTGGTAGACTACATTATGTCTACGTTGATACTGGGGCGATGTACCGGGCGGCAACTTGGTATTTTCTGCAGCTAGGGATCGGACCAGATGAGGTGGACAAAGTGCTGCAGCATTTACCTGATTTGAATATCGAATTGCTGCCTGGAGAACAGGGGCAACAGGTCCGGGTGAACGGTCGTGACGTCACGGAAGAGATTCGCTCGTTAGCCGTCAATGCCCAAGTGTCTCGATATGCGCAAATCGAGGGGCTGCGCGATCGGCTTGTCTCATTGCAACGGCAAATGGCTTTGCGCAAAGGCGTCGTCATGGACGGACGTGATATCGGCACTTGCGTATTACCTGATGCGGAAGTGAAAGTGTTCATGACCGCGAGCGTTGAGGAACGGGCACGTCGGCGTTACAAGGAAATGAAGGAGCAGGACAAGATCTCCTTCGATGAACTTGTGCGATCGATTGAAGAGCGAGATCGGCTGGACCGGGAGCGGGAGGTTTCTCCGCTGCGGCAGGCAGAAGATGCTCGACTGCTGGATACGACGCAGATGTCCTTGGACGAAGTGGCCGATCACATCATCGCCATGTGCAGTACTTATGGAAGTGAGAGTTGAGCCTGGATGATCTATCGTTTTTGTCGCAGTGTGCTTCGCGTCCTCTACAAGCTGTTGTATCGCTTAGAGGTAAGCGGCTTAGAGCATATTCCCAAAGAGGGCGGAGTGCTCTTGTGCTCCAACCATATAACTTTGCTTGATCCGCCGACCATCGGCATTATGGTGGAACGCAAGGTGCATTTTATGGCCAAGCAGGAATTGTTCAGCATTTTCGGCTTCAGTTGGCTGATTCGACAGCTAGGCGCTTTTCCTGTGAAGCGGGGAGGCGTAAGCAAAGAATCGATCAAAACTGCGCTGAACTTGCTCCGTAACGGCCACGTTATTGGGATCTTCCCGGAAGGCCGTCGGGTGAAAGACGCCGAAGCCAATGTGATTGGCAAGAAAGGTGCGGCAACGTTCGCGCTTCGTAGTGACGCAGCAGTGATTCCGGTGGCGATTATTGGCACTTATAAATTGTTTCGGAAGATGCGTGTCGTCTACGGACCGCCGGTGGATCTGACGGAGTTCAAGGAGAATGGCGGACCGGACGCAGCCGAGCGAGCCACGGAGAAGATCATGGCCAGCATTGCCGAACTGAAGAAACATTAATTTTTCATGCCTTTACCAGATGAGATGCATGAAGGCTTATCACATTTGGGAAGCTATACCTTAATGGATTGTTTTGAACTTCGCTACAAGTGGAAGCTCAAAAAGTCAATTTTTTACTTAGCGATCGAAAGCTGGCTTTTTGAACAACCTTTAGAGCGGGTTTAAATAAATGGGTTTTTGAATTGAGGAGGTTATTGACATGTCGGAAGAAACAAAAAATGTTCAAGAGGCAGCGGAAGTCGCTAGCCAAGATGAAATGGAGCAAATCGTCTCTTTGAAAAAAGGGGACACCGTCAAAGGAACGATCGTCAAAATCGAAGATAACCAAGCTTATGTAAGCATTGGATATAAATATGACGGTGTAATTCCTATTCGCGAGCTGTCCTCCGTACATCTCGACAATGCGGCGGATGCTGTGCAAGTAGGCCAAGAAGTAGAAACGAAAGTGGTCAGCATCGACGACGAGAAGGAACGCCTGGTGCTCTCCAAACGTGCGATCGACAGCGAGAACGCTTGGGAAGAGCTGGAGAAGAAGTTCCAGAACGGCGAAGTATTCGAAGTTACGGTTGCCGACGTCGTCAAAGGCGGAATCGTCGCTGACGTAGGCGTGCGCGGCTTCATTCCGGCATCGATGGTAGAACGTCACTTCGTTGAAGACTTCAGCGACTACAAAGGCCGCACGCTGCGCGTCAAAGTGAAAGAACTTGATCGCGAGAACAACAAAGTGATCCTCTCTCAAAAGGATGTACTTGATGAAGAGTTCGAAGCGAACAAGCAAAAAGTGATGGCTGAATTGAAAGAAGGGCAAGTGCTGGAAGGCACGGTTCAACGCTTGACTCAGTTTGGTGCATTTGTTGACGTAGGCGGCGTTGACGGATTGGTACACGTATCCGAAATCGCATGGAACCATGTTGACAAACCTGCTGACGTCCTGTCCGAAGGCGACAAAGTGAAGGTGAAAGTGCTCAAAGTTGATCCGGAAAAAGGCAAAATCAGCCTTTCGATCAAGGCAGCACAACCAGGTCCTTGGGATACAGCGGCTGAGAAATTCCACACCGGTGACATTGTAACGGGCGAAGTTAAACGATTGGTGAACTTTGGTGCCTTCGTTGAAATCGCACCGGGGGTAGAAGGACTCGTTCATATCTCTCAAATTTCGCATAAGCATATCGGAACTCCGCATGAAGTGCTGAAAGAAGGACAAACGGTACAGGTGAAAGTGCTGGACGTGAACCCTAGCGAGAAACGGGTAAGCCTCAGCATTAAAGAAACGGAAGAAGCTCCGGCTCCTGCACCGAAGAGTGAAAGACCTTCCAAAGGCAGCAGCGTGAGAAAAGAAGACCTGGGCGACAACCCTAACGTATCGCTGAGCAATCAAGGCTTGAGCATCACGCTGGGCGAACGCTTTGGCGACAAACTCAGCAAACTGAAATAATCAGGTTTTAGTGGCTCGAACATCGGCGGACCCTGAAGAAGCGGGTTCGCCGTTTTTGTTGTTGACCGTTAGCCAAGCTTTCTTTTTTTTGCTATGATGATTTACGTGTATCTGTAAATAAACGTGTGAAGCCTATCCTATATAGCGTATCGATTCAATTTTGAAAATCCGAAAATAAGTATTAGGAGGGATGTCAATGGCAAGACCCGTTGTGGCTATCGTTGGGCGGCCGAATGTGGGGAAATCCACAATATTTAACCGGATAATCGGAGACCGCCTGGCCATCGTGGAAGATAAGCCCGGGATTACGCGCGACCGGATATATGGCGCGTCAGAATGGAACGGAAAACCGTTCAGCATCATCGATACGGGGGGGATTGAGCTCGACGACCAGGAACCCATCCTCAAATCGATCCGGATGCAGGCCGAACTCGCAATCGAGGAAGCCGATGTCATTGTATTTATGTGTGACGCCAAGGCTGGCGTGACTTCTTCGGACGAGGAGGTCGCCAACTTGTTGTACCGGTCAGGCAAACCGGTTATTGTCGCGGTGAATAAGGTGGATAACATCGGCCGGATCGACAATATTTATGAGTTCTATAACCTCGGCTTTGGTGAGCCGATTGGGGTATCGGGCAGCCATGGCACAGGGATCGGTGATTTGCTGGATGCGATCGCAGATAATCTGCCTGAGCTCGCGGATGACGAATACGATGATGACGTGATCCGGGTTGCTTTGATTGGTCGTCCAAACGTTGGGAAATCCTCGTTGGTGAACGCCATTCTCGGGGAAGAGCGAGTCATCGTCAGCGATATCGCCGGAACCACCCGTGATGCAATTGATACGCCGTTTGAGAAAGACGGTCAACGGTACGTCCTGATCGATACCGCAGGGATGCGCAAACGCGGGAAGGTCTATGAAACGACGGAGAAGTACAGCGTGATGCGCGCCATGAAAGCGATCGAGCGGGCGGATGTGGTACTGGTTCTGATTAACGGAGAAGAAGGAATCATCGAGCAGGATAAGCATATCGCGGGATACGCTTACGAAGCTGGTAAAGCTTCTATTTTCGTTGTGAATAAATGGGATGTGGTTGAGAAGGACGATAAAACCATGCACCAATTTGAGCAAAAAATCCGCGACCACTTCTTGTTTATGACGTATGCCCCGATTGTTTTCCTGTCGGCTAAAACGAAGCAGCGTTTACATAAACTGTTGCCGGTGGTTCAGCACGTCGCGGATCAGCATGCGAAGCGCGTGCAGACCCATCTGCTCAACGATGTTGTGTCGGATGCGATCGCCATCAATCCTCCGCCTACAGACAAAGGGCGGCGCCTGCGAATTAATTACGTCACGCAGGTTGCGGTGAAACCGCCGACCATCGTGGTGTTTGTTAATGATCCAGAGCTGATGCATTTCTCTTATGAACGGTATCTGGAGAACAAAATCCGGGCAGCGTTTGATTTTGAGGGAACGCCAATCCGGCTGTTTACGCGGCGCAAGTCTGATGAAAGTTAGGGGAGAATAAGGTGATTTTACCCGTTATAGCTGTAATTGTTTGTTATTTGCTTGGCTCGGTTAGCTTCAGCGTCGTGCTGGCGAAAGCTTTGAAAGGCATCGATATTCGCCAGCACGGCAGCGGTAATGCGGGGGCCACGAATACACTGCGCGTACTAGGTAAAGGCCCGGCAATTCTCGTTCTGGCTCTGGATGTGCTTAAGGGGATTGCCGCCGTTTGGATCGGCCGCTGGCTGGGCGGCGGCGTTGATTGGATCGCCTCGCTGTGCGGCATCGCAGCCATCGTCGGCCATAACTGGCCGCTGTATTTCCGCTTTCGTGGCGGAAAAGGGATTGCCACCACGATTGGCGTGATGGCGACCTTGTTTTTCTTCCCTGCGTTGTACGCGGGGATCATTGCGATATTATCGATTGTTATTACCCGGTACGTCTCGCTTGGTTCGCTTATCTTCGTCTTCTTGACGCCGATTTTTCTGGCAGTCTCCAGCGAATTCGGCCCTTATTTCTGGGCGAGTCTGGTCATCTGTGTGTTTGCCTTCTGGAGACATCGCACGAATATTGTGAAGATCGTGCACGGCAAGGAAAATAAGCTGGGATCCAAAGGAGGAGATCGCGTTGTCTAATAAAGCCGCCGTGCTGGTGGCGGGCAGTTGGGGAACGGCACTCGCCAGTGTGCTCGCCGACAAAGACATGGAAGTTGCCTTGTGGACACGTAACGAAGCCCAACAGGATGAAATCAATACGAAACATCGGAATGAACGTTTTTTGCCTGGTGTGGACTTGTCACCTCGCCTTACGGCAACTACGGATTTGGAAGCTGCAGTGACCGGCGCGAAAGCAATCGTAATGGTTGCGCCGTCCTCAGCAGTCCGTGAGGTTGCTCGATCGCTGAAGCCCTTCTGGCATGAGGATATGCTGCTTGTACACGCGACCAAGGGCTTTGAGATTGAGAGCATGAAGCGGATGTCGACGGTGATTGCGGAGGAGCTCGGCTGTGAGGAAGGTCGGATTGTAGTCTTGTCCGGCCCCAGCCATGCGGAGGAAGTGGTGAAACGCTGCCCTACGACCGTGGTCGTGGCTTCACAGGTTGAGGCTCAAGCGGAAAAGGCTCAGGACTTGCTCATGAACCCGTATTTCCGCGTCTACACGAACCGGGATATGGTAGGCGTAGAGCTTGCCGGGGCATTGAAAAACATCATCGCATTAGGAGCTGGAATGTCCGATGGACTAGGTTACGGAGATAATGCCAAAGCGGCGTTACTGACCCGTGGTCTTGCGGAAATTACGAGGGTCGGCGTTGAAATGGGAGCGAACCCGCTTACCTTTGCCGGTCTGGCCGGGATCGGCGACCTGGTCGTGACCGCAACCAGCCGACACAGCCGGAACTGGCGAGCCGGGTTTATGCTAGGGGAAGGCAAACCGTTGGAGGAAGTTCTATCCCAGATGGGCATGGTTGTGGAAGGCATTCGTACAACGAAAGCGGCCCATGCCATCTCGGAGAAGTATCAGGTGCAAATGCCGATTGCGGCTCAGCTTTATCACGTGCTGTTTGAAGGGTTGGACCCGCGCACTGCGGTCGAAGCACTCATGGGACGCGACCGGAAAACAGAGATGGAAGTCATGTCCCTAGAAACCTGGGAACAATGGCACACCTGAGAGGTAATTCAAAAATTCGACTTTTGATCACGAAGCGTGCTCACAGTAGCCGATTCGACATCGAATCTTGAATTCACCCGGGCCTTCCGTTGCTCACGTAGGTCTGCCTACGCTCCGCTACTCAGTCCCGGCTTCATCCAACCTTCTCGGTGCTGAAAAGCCGATTTTTGAACCTTGATTGAAATTGGGGTTACTAGACACGGCTTTTGATCACACCGCTATAGCCCGTTTTGTTGGGGGAATATCACCTTTGCTTCCGCCCTCTCATACATTGGTTGAAGAGGACAACGGAGGAGGCGAAAGCGTGAGCAAGATATCCAAAGAGGCCTTGAATGCCATCAACAAGAAGACGGGTAAAGCGATTTCGGAAAGTTCGGTCAAGAAGCTGGCCAGCACCGTAAAGCCATCCACAATGCAAAATGAAGCCGAACTACGGAAGCTGATTAAGCAAGTTTCGGCGATGGCGAAAGTTCCCGTGTCGGAAAGCACGATTCAAGAGATCGTGAACGCCGTGAAAAAAAGCGGGATGAATCCGTCCAATATGGAAGCCTTAATGAAGTTAATGCTAAAAAAATAAAAAAGGTGATCCTTATTGCGCTTAAGCTCTGCGGCCGTCTGCCGTGGGGCTTTGTTTAGTTTAGGCAAGCGCGTAGCCGGAAAGACCGCATAATGCTATAATATGGATCATATTAAAGCAAAAAATAGTAGGTGAATTCAACAGATGGATGCAATGACGAAGATGTGGCTATCGATTGCCGCCGTTTTGATCATGGGGGTTTCGGTCTTTTTGATCACATTTGCACGGACGAAAACCAAAGGGTGGATTAAGGGCATCTTATCACTCCTCGCCTTTTTTATTATGCTGGTGGGCTTTTTGACCGGGCTTGTGTCGATTACTTGACAGCACCTCTACACCACTGAACCAAGAGAAGAGGAGATCTATGCAACAACAAGATAGCAAAGCCTATGCCGATTTAACCGAAGATCTATGCAAGTTGGCTGAAAGCTGCGGAATGGAGGGCAACTGGCTGCTAGGAGGCAGCTGCGGATTGTGGCTCCAGGGCGTTGAGCTTGCGACAGTTCCGCGGGATATCGACGTCTATGCAGATCTGGTGACGGCTGACCGGCTGCACGAGCGGCTCAAGTCGTTTGCGACGGACCGGCCGCGTCATGACCAAAGCGGAATTTATACCTCCAGGTTAAGCCATTATCGGATCGGGGAGTCGACGATTGAGCTCGTTGGCGGATTTGAAGTCCATACTAACGGGGCGTTCTATCGGACGGAGATCGAAGCCGTGTTGGCGCCGGTTGCGCAGCGTGTGAAGCTTCGTGATAGCGCTTTATGGGTCATGCCGTTAGCCCATGAATTGGTGTTCAACCTCTTGCGCGGGCGCCCGGATCGCTATTTGCCGATTGCGGGGATGATGCGTAATGAACCGGATCGACATCTGCCGCTATTGGACGAGCTGCTGAAACGGAACGAATGGTCGGCGGAGTGGGTTGGACGGATGGCGGAGTTGTTGGATCGCCCGCTGCTCTCCCGGCCATGGCGCGAATATCGCGGCGGGGAGGCTTAAGGAACAGATCGTGGAAGGACGTATTACGTTTCTGCCTTCGGGGAAGACCGTTCAAGTCCGGCCCGGCACCTCGGTTCTCAGGGCTGCCCGCAGCGCCAGAATTCATCTAGCGACGCGATGCGGGGGGAATGCCGGCTGCCTCATGTGCAAAGTTCAGGTCGATGCGGAACATGCTGACGCGTTAACTCCTCCGAGCGATGCGGAGCGCCGCAAGCTTGGCCCGCTGCTAGAGCAGGGGACGCGACTGGCCTGTCAAGCGAAGATCCGGGGGAATGCGGTCGTTCAGCTGCCGGAGGATCCCCTTAAAGCGGCGATTCGCAAGCAACTGGAACGGCAACGGGAAGAGGAGGAACTATGGTGATGGCAAGTACGGATGGGGATAAGGTGAGATTTTCAACATGACGAAGTACCTTTTTTTGAAGCAAACCTGCTGGAGATCGACGGCGCTGATTGTCATATTGGTGTTAACGACCTCTCTGCTATCAGGCTGTTTATACCGCGGCGAGAGGCAGCAGGGCGGTCCGGTTTCCTATATTGAGAGCGTGGACCGGGTTCAACGGGCGATTGACCGTTTTCAGGAAGATAAGGCGATTCTGCCGATCATTACGGCTGGGGAGGATACTCCCCGATACGAGAAATACAAGATCGATTTGAACCAATTGAAGCGGGAAGGTTATTTGGATGAGCTACCGGCAGCGGCCTTTGAGCAGGGCGGAAGCGTCTATTTTCTCGTCATCGATGAAGAAACGGATCCTACGGTCAAAGTAATGGATTTAAATACGGTTCAGAAGGTGAACGACGTCCAGCACAAAGTGCTGAGCTACCGTACAAGTCACAGTAATGCACTCCCGGGCGAGGCTGAGGCTGAGGGTGAGGTCTATCCAGGTCTGTATACGGTGAATCTCTCATTGCTTAAGGCCGACAGCTTGGCATTGACCAGTGTCTACTCTGGAGAAACTCTGTCCTACCTGATGGACAAGCAAGGCAATGTGTATGTGAATTACGCTTTTGATATTATGCAGGCGATCGATCAGTCTGGGAAAACGCCGCAAGGTGACGAAGATTTGCGCACCTGGTTGACGGATCGCTCCGCATTCGTACCGGTGAAGTCGCTGCCTTACCGTTGGAACGGAAGCGAACCCGTACCCTATCTCAATTAGGAAGAAGCCTCTCGAATGATTTCGGGAGGTTTTTTCTTTTCTCTCTTCTCCTTTTTCCTGCGTCATACTTTTTCCGATAGAGTCATACAAATGGGAGTATGGCGGTTAAGTGCCCGCCTTGTTCGGGTTGAATGAGCGGCCCCACAAAAAAAACGGGCTTGGACGGTTTTAACCGTCATATTCTCGCATCTGGTACATAAGATGTTACTAGTCCAAATGCATGTACGAGTTTACGCCGCTTCGTTCAGGTTCCTTCCACAGGTTTGCGGCGGCGGACACGGGCAAGAGGGGCTGCCGCTCCTGCCGCAGCAGCGAGGCCCAAAAGCATGGTGAATCACGAAGCGGATGCTCTCGGGGCATTTTTCCTTCGGCGAAATTTGAGGAGGGGATATCATTGGTATTGGAGAAAGTGGACATTTTTAAGGACATTGCCGAACGAACTGGAGGCGACATCTATCTAGGGGTCGTCGGTGCCGTCCGTACCGGGAAGTCGACCTTTATTAAGCGATTCATGGAAACTGTTGTACTCCCGAACATCGCAAATGAAGCAGATCGAGTCCGCGCGGTAGATGAACTTCCGCAAAGCGCCGCCGGCAAAACCATTATGACGACCGAACCGAAGTTTGTTCCGAACAATGCGGTGCAAATCAAGGTGGCTGAAGGACTCGAGGTCAACGTAAGACTCGTCGATTGCGTCGGATACGCCGTGGAAGGCGCAAAAGGTTACGAGGACGAAAACGGGCCGCGGATGATCTCCACCCCATGGTTTGAAGAACCGATTCCGTTTCAAGAAGCGGCGGAAATCGGTACACGCAAAGTCATTCAAGAACATTCCACGTTAGGGGTTGTCGTGACGACGGATGGAACGATTGCCGATATTCCGCGTTATTCTTACGTGGAATCTGAGGAGCGGGTTGTTGCCGAACTGAAGGAGGTCGGCAAGCCATTTGTGATGGTGATCAACTCGACACGTCCAAACAGTGAAGAAACCCAACAGCTCCGCGGTGAGTTAGCCGCAAAATATGACATTCCGGTCCTTGCGCTCAGTGCAGCGACAATGACAGAAGAAGACGTAACCGGGGTCCTCCGGGAAGTTCTGTATGAGTTCCCAGTACATGAGGTGAACGTCAATTTGCCTAGCTGGGTGATGGTACTGAACGAGAACCACTGGCTGCGCACCAATTTTGAGAACTCTGTCCGCGACACGGTTAAGGATATTCGCCGTCTGCGCGATGTCGATCGGGTTGTCGGCAACTTCATGGAATACGATTTTATCGACCGGGCTGGTCTCAGCGGATTAAATATGGGTCAAGGTGTAGCCGAGATCGATCTGTATGCGCCGGATGATCTGTATGACCGCATCCTGATGGAAGTGGTGGGCGTTGAGATTCGAGGCAAAGACCATTTACTGCAGCTGATGCAGGAATTTACGCACGCGAAACGGGAATACGACCGGTTCGCCGAGGCGCTGGAAATGGTCAAAACGACCGGTTATGGCATCGCTGCGCCGACGCTTGCGGAAATGGCGCTGGATGAGCCAGAGCTGATCCGTCAGGGATCCCGCTTCGGAGTAAGGCTGAAGGCGACAGCACCATCGATCCATATGATCCGCGTCGACGTCGAGTCGGAATTTGCGCCGATCATCGGGACCGAGAAACAAAGCGAAGAGCTTGTCCGTTATCTGATGCAGGATTTCGAGAACGATCCGATCAAGATCTGGGAGTCCGACATCTTCGGCAGATCCTTGCACTCGATCGTACGCGAAGGCATTCAAGGCAAAATCGCCATGATGCCGGATAACGCTCGTTACAAGCTGCAGGAAACGCTGGGGCGGATTATTAACGAAGGTTCCGGCGGCCTCATCGCCATCATCCTATAGGTAACGAAATATTCGGCTTTTGATCATAACTACATCCAACCTTCACGGTGCTGAATAAGCTGACTTTTCAATCTCATTGATTTCCTAACCTTAGGCAATTCCTCCTCAATGACCGCGCGTATGCTGAACCATGGCTGCGTGCGGTTGTTTTGTTATTTGAGGGCGGAAAGGTCCATTTTGTAGGGCGAATTGAGGAAATATCGCCGGGAAGCCTTGAAATAGCTTGAAATTATGTATGGGCTGTATTACTATAAATTTGTTCCGCGTCCCCGAAAGCGCGATTTCATCACGTTTTTCGGGAATTTGTACGTAATGAATTGCATAAATCACGTATATTCTGCGGTAAAACGGAAACACAAATAGCAAGTGGTATTATTTTCCTTGGTGGGAGGTGAAACACACATGAACAAATCCGATTTGATTGCTCAAGTTGCAGAAAGTACTGAGCTGTCCAAGAAAGACGCGACGAAAGCGGTTGATGCCGTTTTTGATGCGATTTCCACAGCGCTGCAGAACGGAGATAAAGTTCAACTGGTTGGCTTCGGTAACTTTGAAGTCCGCGAGCGTTCCGCCCGTAAAGGCCGTAACCCGCAAACCGGAGAGGAAATCGAAATCCCTGCGAGCAAAATTCCTGCTTTCAAACCAGGTAAAGCGCTCAAAGACGGAATTAAATAAAGATTTCTACATATCTTCCGTGCAAAAGACCGTGGGCTTCTCGTTCACGGCTTTTTCTTTTCACGGAGGCTTAAAGAAGAACCAATCTGTCTAAAATGTGAAGGGGAGGCGCTGCCACATGGATAACCAGCAACACGGTAACGATCCATCTGCCGCGGGCGGAGACTATTTCGTGATTAAGGCCAAAGAACAGGGCGTTACGGTCATCGGACTAACCCGGGGGAAGGATACGCGGTTTCACCACACCGAAAAGTTGGACAAGGGCGAGGTGCTCATCGCTCAATTTACCGATCACACCTCAGCTGTCAAGGTTCGCGGCAAAGCGCTCGTCTATACGAAGCACGGCTTGATTGATACGGAGGAATGATTTTCTAATCTGCAGGCATAGCCTGCTTTTTTTCTATGTAGAATGGGGTATAAGAACCGTATGGACAAAGGCTAAAATTGGCGCTGTCCAAGAGTACCAGAAGGGAGAATGCCCCATGAAACGGAACTTATTCGTTCGGGCCATCCTGCTAACATTCATCTGTGCGCTGGGAATGGCAGGAACAGCTTGGTTAGGGGAGCATCCTGCCCGTCAGCGGCAGGTAGCAGCGGTGTTTGCGGGTACGTCCCCAGCGGAGCTCACCGAGGAGAACCTTGTGGATGCTTTGGCCCCGTTGCAGCTTCCGGTGCCCATCGCGAAAGTGGAGCTGAACCGAGATATTTTGTCCGTTGACCTGAAGGTTGAGGGGGACTCGGTTCGTACTGCAGATGTGTACCGGGGAATGGCGGAAATGATCTCGTTTGCGTTCGAACGCACGAACAATATTGATCAGCTGTTGCTGCGGTTGATGGCGGAGGACCGCTGGATTGGCACCAAGTATTTGTTGCTGGCTGCGGATGTTCGGCGGACCGAATTTACGGCTGAGGAGCTGGACCTGCTTCGACATGTCGGCAGCGGTGAGATCCCCGAGGAGCTGCGGCTGCGCCTGCGGATGACCGAAACCAAGTTGTGGAAGTCCCGTTTTCTACAGGAGTAAACGGTAAATTGAGCGATGCGTTGATTTCACGTATCACCTCTGTGCGCAGTGAAATAACATATGCTATAATAGACAAGATTGTGACATCTTTATTACTGAAAGATCAGTATGACTGAAAGATCAGCGGCTCGGAGGCAAAGGATGAAACCTTATCGCATAACAGAATTGGCAAATAAATATGTCAGTTACGACATGATCACCGCATACACGGCGCTTCCGGAGTTTCCGGTGCCCCGTGTTCGTTTGCTTTATACGTTTTTAACCGAGCGGGAGGGGCTGTCGCCGGAGTCCGCAGAGACCTGCGCGCTGGCTGCGTTCCTCGTGCAGCTTGGTATGGATACCCATGATCGCATCGATCTGGAGTCCGGGCTTGGGGAAGCAACCCGCGCCATGCGTTCGCGCCAGCTCAAGGTGCTGGCGGGTGACTATTTCAGCGGCGTGTTTTATCATCTGTTGGCTGGAGCCGGGGAGATCCGTATGGTTCCGTTGATGAGCTCTGCCATTTGTGAGGTGAACCGCTTGAAGGTGCAGTTGTACAGCAAGTTGAAGCAGATGTTATTACCTGCAGAAGACTATCTGAAGGAATGCGTCCATGTCAAAATGGGGCTTTTTCTTTCTTTTACGGAAGTGTTGGACAAGTCGGTCCAAAGCTTATGGCGGAAGCTGCTGGCTGAGTTAAGCCGATGCGAAGTAATGCTGGAAGAAATTCGGTCCGCCTCTGAGTTGCCGCACGAACGCAAAGGTTATGCCTATTTGCGCATCATGGAAACCGGATCCTCCGAGGATAAAGCTGCGCTCTCCACCCGCAAAGTTGGCGAGCGGGACTGGTCGCTGATGCTTGTAAAATACAATATCAAGGAACAGCTGCTGTCCATGCTGCACCAATCGGTGGATCATGTTCAATCGCTGTTGCATGAGTGCAAGAAGGAAACTGCGCGTACGGAGCTCAAATCGATTCTTGAGCCGTTTATCGCCGCGCTTTCGCCATCACGCCGTTCCGTGCAAGAAGGGTAGGGAGAATAGCAAATGAGTCAAACATCTTCATCTGAGACCAAAGAGCAGTTCGTGCATTCCGTATTCGAGAGCATTGCTCCGAAATACGACATGATGAACGACTTGCTCAGCTTTAGACGTCACAAAGCGTGGCGGAAGTTCACGATGGCTAAAATGAACATGTCCCCCGGGCAGACCGCACTTGATCTGTGCTGCGGTACCTGCGATTGGACTATCAGCATGGCGGAAACCAGCGGGGGGCCGATCGTCGGCCTGGATTTTAGTGCAAAAATGCTGGAATACGGACGTCTTAAGGTACAGGAACGAGGGCTGGACTCGCAAATCACCTTGGTTCAAGGGAATGCGATGGAGCTGCCGTTTGAAGACAACCGGTTTGATTACGTGACGATCGGTTTTGGTCTGCGTAATGTACCTGATCTCCGCCAGGTGCTGCGGGAAATGCGGCGCGTCGTAAAACCTGGAGGAAAGGTGGTTTGCCTGGAATTGTCCAAGCCAACCTGGCAGCCGTTCAAAGGACTTTATTATTTTTATTTTCAAAATGTGCTTCCGATGCTTGGCAAACTGGTGGCAAAACGATATGAACAGTACAAATGGCTTCCCGATTCCCTCGTCCAGTTTCCTGGCCGTGCGGAGCTGGCGGAGATTTTCCGGGAGACGGGACTTACCCGGGTTGAAGCGTATCCTTTAACCGGCGGAATTGCCGCCTTGCACATCGGAACGAAGGAGACGCAACATGTTTAAGAAAATGGTAATTTTCCTGCAAATGATCAAGTTTGAACATACGGTATTCGCTTTACCGTTCGCTTTCATGGGCGCGCTGCTCGGGTCTGAAATGATTAACCATGAGCTGCCGTCCTGGGCACAGATCGGGTGGGTGCTGTTGGCGATGTTTGGCGCACGAAGTGCGGCGATGGGGCTGAACCGTCTTATTGACCGGGTCATCGATGCGAAGAACCCTCGTACCGCAAACCGCGCAATCCCGGCGGGACTTTTAAAAATAGGCGAAGTCGTGTTGTTCATCATTCTCTCTTTTGCCTTGTTGTTCTGGGCCGCTGCCGAGCTCGACCCCTTAGCTTTAAAGCTGTTGCCGATCGCTGTCATCATGTTGGTCTTGTACTCCTACACGAAACGTTTTACCTGGCTCTGCCACGTGATCCTCGGTCTGACGATTGGCTTAGCTCCTCTTGGCGGCTGGGCGGCTGTAACTGGACAAGTTGATTGGACAGCAATGGTATTTTATTTCACAATTACTTTTTGGATTGCCGGCTTCGATATCATTTACGCGTGCCAAGACGTTGAATTCGATACGAAGGAAGGCCTATATTCTATTCCTGTTCGGTTTGGAGTCGCTAAATCGCTGAAGATTGCTCAAGCGTTTCATATCATCACGGCGTTGGGCTTTATCGCCTTGCTGCTGATGACGGATTTGGGCTGGTGGTATATCGTGGGCATGATTATAGCGTATGCCATTTTGTTCTACGAGCACCATATCGTGTCGCCAAGCGATCTTAGCCGCCTACAGACTGCATTCTTCACCATGAACGGTGTGCTGAGCATCGTTGTGTTTTCCTTCACATTGATTGATTTGGTGGTGCGACATTTCTAATGGATAAAGCGAAATCGATTGTTGTCGGCATTACAGGGGCCAGCGGTTCGATCTATGGTGTGAAGCTGATTGAAACGTTGCTGGGCATGAACTTCCTCGTGCATCTTGTCGTATCCAATGCGGGTTGGCGAGTGATCAAGGAGGAACTCGGCTGGAACACGAGTGATCGGGAGGCGACGCTGAAGGAACATTTCGGTCAGCTTCCCGGGAAGCTGGTATACCATCCGATCGCAGACATTGGGGCTTCCATCGCCAGCGGATCTTTCCTCACGCACGGGATGATTGTGATGCCCTGCTCGATGGGAACTCTGTCTTCGATCGCAAATGGAACGTCAGACAATCTGATGGCTCGGGCAGCCGATGTCATGCTGAAGGAAGGCCGGCCGCTTGTGCTGGTGCCGCGCGAAACGCCGCTGCATGCAATCCATTTGGAGAACATGCTGAAGCTGGCTCGACTTGGCGTGCGCATCATCCCGGCGATGCCGGCATTTTATTTCGGACCGCAGACCATTGATGATCTGGTTAAGTTTTTGGTAGGTAAAGTGCTCGATAATTTAGGCATTGAGCATGCCTTATTTAAGAGATGGGGGGAGCAAAATGAACAACAAGGAGAATGAAGAAGTCCTCATCGGCAAAATCAAATACAGCAACGTCTGGCCCGTTTTTCATTATTTTGACGAGACGCGACTTTCGCGAGCGAGCCAACTTATCACCGAGGTTCCATCGAAGCTAAACCGCCGGATGCTAGGCGGGACGCTGGATATTTCCCCGGTGTCTTCTTTTGCCTACGGGTATGGCTCGGAGCGTTTCCTGCTGCTGCCGGATCTGTCCGTCAGCTCCGATGGCCCGGTGGCTTCGATTTTGCTGTTTTCACGGAAGCCGCCAGAGGAAATCGCAAACGGGAAAATCGCATTAACGAATACATCGGCAACATCGGTCAACTTGCTGAAGATTATTATGGAAAAAGCGTACGGTGGCAAACCTGAGTATTGGGACAGTGAGCCTGATTTGGATCTGATGATGGCCGAAAGCGACGGCGCGCTGTTGATTGGCGATCACGCGATTCAGGCATCCTGGCGGGATCACGGTTATATCGTTACCGATTTGGGGGAAGTTTGGAAATCATGGACCGGCTATGGTATGACCTTTGCGGTCTGGGCCGTTCAGAAGTCGTTTGCCGAAGCCCACGGCGACTATTTGGCTGAAGTGACGGAAGCCTTTGTGGAAAGCAAACGTAAGAGCTTAAGTGATGTCTCCCCGCTCGTGGCCAAGGCTTGCGCCGAAATTGGCGGTACGGCGGATTATTGGCGGCATTATTTTACTCAGAACATCCGCTATGATTTTAATGAATCGCACCGCCAAGGACTTTCGTTGTATTTTGACTATGCCTATGAAATGGGGCTGCTGGATCATCGAGTAGAGCTGGAGATATGGAGTGACAATTTGCTGACACGGGTGAAAGAATGAAACTACTGGATATTTTCGGTGCGTTAAAAAAAGATATGGATTTTATCGAACGCCAGCTGTACCGCAGCATCGACGGCGATGACGATCTGCTCAGCGAGACGTCCCTGCACTTGTTGAAGGCAGGCGGGAAGCGGCTGCGGCCGGTCTTCGTATTGCTTGGCGGGAAGTTTGGGAACTACGATCTGCAGAAGCTGCAGTATATCGCTGTGCCGCTGGAGCTCATCCATTCGGCGTCACTCGTTCACGATGACGTGATCGACGATGCCGACACGCGGCGGGGCAAAGCGACGGTAAAGTCGAAGTGGGATAATCGGATCGCCATGTATACCGGCGACTACATCTACGCCAAGGCCCTGATGCAGGTATCCGAGCTCGCAAATCCATACATACACCGCATATTGGCCAAAGCGATGGTGCAGATGTCGATCGGGGAAATGGAGCAGATCCGCGATTTTTTCAACACGGAGCAAAGCGTACGCAACTATTTGATGCGCATCCGGCGGAAAACCGCTTTGCTCATCGCCATCAGCTGTCAGCTGGGAGCCATGGCGGCAGATGCTCCGGCCAAAGTGAGTGCGCTGCTGTACCGGTACGGGTACAACGTGGGCATGGCCTTCCAGATTCGCGACGATCTGCTTGATTTATTTGGTACTGAGAAGACGATCGGTAAACCGCCGGGCAGCGATATGCGCCAGGGGAACATTACGCTTCCTGTGCTTTTTGCTCTGCAGGAGCCTGATTTAAGAGAACCTCTGCTTCGGGAAATTCGTGGCATTCAAGCCGGTGACGGCAGCGGAGATGTGTCCCGTGCGATTGAAATGATTCGGACAAGCCCGGGGATTGGCAAGGCGGAGGCGCTTGCCGACCGTTATATTGCCAAAGCGCTGGCAGCATTGCAGCAGCTGCCGGATACATCTGCACGCTCCCATTTACATGACATTGCTGAATTTGTGAACAAACGCTCCTATTGATCTTATCGCTTTACCTGTTTGGACAGTTTCTGGTAAAATGCAGGTGAAACCGCCTTCCTGGAAGGCGCAATAAGGTTTGAAATGCAAATGATGCTGTTAATTTCGGGAGGGGAACCATGGAAAGAACGTTTTTAATGGTTAAGCCGGACGGCGTGCAGCGCGGATTGATTGGCAGAATTATCAGCCGGTTCGAGGATAAAGGATTTCAGCTCGTCGCTGGCAAGCTGGTTCAAGTGACAGAGGAGCAGGCGAAGAGACATTATGCGGAGCATGTGGGCAAGCCTTTCTTTGACGAACTGGTGGGCTTTATTACTTCCGGGCCGGTATTTGCCATGGTATGGGAAGGGGACGACATTATTAACTTGTCCCGTATGGTTATCGGCAAGACGAAAGTTACCGAGGCGCTGCCCGGTACGATTCGGGGGGATTTTGCCGCCCATACCCCATTTAATCTAATTCATGGTTCCGACGGCGTAGAGAGTGCGGAGCGAGAAATCGCCAACTTCTTTGAGCCTCATGAGCTACTACAGTATACGAGAAGCGTGAGCCCATGGATTTGAACCGGATTTTTCCCGACATCCCTCGGGCAGACAACACAGAGACGGCACCGGATCCGGACTATTACGGCTTTATCCAAAACATCAAAAAAAGCACGGGCATCGATTTAGCCCAATACAAGGAAGCACAAATGAAGCGGCGTCTGACTACGCTGCGTAATAAGAACGGCTATTCTTCGTTTGCGGATTTTTACTCGGCGATGCTGAGCAATAAGCAGTTATTTTATGAATTTTTGGACAAGATGACGATTAACGTATCCGAGTTTTGGCGTAACCCCAATCGCTGGGAAGTGCTGAGGGATTCGGTGCTGCCAGGGCTGACGGCTGGGCGATCAAGGCTGAAGGTGTGGAGCGCGGCCTGCTCGACGGGTGAGGAGCCGTACACGCTGGCGATGATTCTCGCGGATTTGGGGCTTCTTGCCAACACTTATCTGCTGGCGACGGACATCGATGAAGGAGCGCTGGGGAAAGCCCAGGAAGGGTTGTATCTCGATCGTTCGCTGAAGGATGTGCCGAAGGCAGTAGTTGAGCGTTATTTTACGCCGGAAGGCCCAATGTTTCGCTTTGATCCGAAGCTGAAGAAAGCTGTCACGTTCAAGAAGCAAAACCTGCTGCTGGATACGTTCGAAGAGGGCTTTGATCTGATCGTTTGCCGCAATGTCATGATTTATTTTACTGAGGAAGCCAAACAAGGTCTTTATCATAAGTTTTCTCGTGCGCTGCGTCCCGGCGGCGTTCTGTTCGTTGGCAGCACGGAGCAAATCTTCTCCCCCGGCCAATACGATTTGGAAGCGGCGGAGACGTTCTTTTATCGTAAGAAGGGGTAAATAGAAAAAAACGTTCAGTTTGACCCGTTTAGGGTTGATCTGGACGTTTGTTTGTGTAGGGACTAACTCGAAGTCGTTTTAACATCTCTGAGCTACTTCTTGATTATAACCAGTGGGTATAGAATGGGGTGATCTTTCCTATACTTGGATCATATAGCCAATGGAGGTCAGATCATGGACAAGCGAAAAGTGATCGAAGCTTATCGGCGCGGATTCTTAACGCCGCAGGAATGCGCGCAGGTGCTGGGTATTGAAGGCTCGCACCTCAAGCGGATGCTTGAGGATTTTCCGATGGATCCCCGGCGTTCCATCGCATTAGAAAATCAACCCGCTTCAGGCCTCAGATAAGCAGCGAGCGCCCGAACCCGTTATTTAGCGCCGACATCGCCAAGCAGGGCGGAGAACGGCGCTTTTTACGTTCTTGGTCATTCTTGGTAGAGGTGTTCTTGACAGCCGCCAAGGGGACTTTCTATAATAGTTATAAATTCTGGTCAGGAGAGATTTCATTCATGAACGATTCGGACGACCCGGAGAGTAGCAACGTATTCCAATTGATTAATAACCTATTTGTAGGAGAATTTCAGGCATAGCCTGCGTCAATTCAGTGACGGCAGGTTATGCCTTTTTGCGTTTGTTTACCCGCTTGAGCGACGTGGGAAACTTGTGGAGGTGCATTGGATTGTTGGAACTTTTTGTTGTCTTCATCTTGATTTTGATTAATGCCTTTTTTGCTGCATCGGAAATCGCCTTGATCTCCCTGAATGATAATAAAATTAAAGCGATGGCAGGGCAAGGCCATCGGAAAGCAAAGGTCATCGTGGGTTTGCTTGGCGAGCCTAGCAAATTCCTGGCGACAATTCAAATTGGCATCACCCTTGCGGGCTTTTTTGCCAGTGCTTTCGCTGGGGAGAGCTTTGCCGACGACCTGGCGGCTTATTTAATCCGTATGGGGCTGCCGATCCCCGAAAACGTGCTGAGCACACTATCGCTGATCGTGATCACCTTGCTGCTCTCCTACTTCCAGTTGGTGCTGGGCGAGTTAGTGCCGAAGCGAGTCGCGATGAACAAGGCTGAAGCGATGGCGATGTTTGCGGCGACGACGTTGTCAGTGTTATCCAAGGTAACCTCGCCGTTCGTGAAGCTGCTGACCACGTCCACGAACTTGCTGGTGCGGTTGTTTGGCATCGATCCGAACGCCAAGGAGGAGGAAGTCTCCGAGGAGGAGATCCGTATGATGCTGGATACCGGTGAGGAAATGGGGACGATCCAGCCCAGCGAGCGTCTGATGATCAACAACATTTTTGACTTCGACAACTTGACGGTGTCTGATATTATGACACACCGGATCGACGTCGTGGCGATCCCGGTTGATGCCGACCAACAAACCGTGGCTGAAATCGCCGACAAGGAGCAATATACCCGCTTCCCAGTGTATGAGGATACGGTTGACAATCTGATCGGGATATTGCATAGCAAGGATTTGATCCGCTTTTTGCGTACGGGGGATAAGGAGAGCTGGAATTTGCGAGAGCTGGTGACGCCGCCTTATTTTATCCCGATCTCCAAAAAAACAAATGAACTGTTCGAGGAAATGCAGCAAAACCGCATTCACATGGCAATTGTCGTTGACGAATACGGGGGAACCGCCGGTATCGTAACGATGGAGGATTTGCTGGAGGAAATCGTCGGCAACATCTACGACGAACACGACGATGAGGAACGTGAATACGAGCAGGTTGGTGAAGGCAGTTATCTGTTCAGCGGTACGATGTCCCTCGACGACGCCCAGGAGATCTTGGATATTAAGCTTCCGATCGAACACTATGATACGTTAAGCGGGTTTATGATCGGACAGTTAAAGCGGATACCGACGGTAAATGAACGACCGGAATTTGAATACGAAGGTTATGTCTTTGCTGTTCGTGAAGTGGGCCAGCATCGCATTCGCAAGCTTTTAGCTACCCGACGGACTGACTCAGAGCAAGCATATGCAGTTCATCCTGTGTCCACAGATTCATAAGGATGTTTAGAGGCCCCCGGATTTTGGTGAACCTCGAAAAAGTGAGGGGCGAAAATCCGGGCCAGGCTTGGCCTCTTGCCGCGTGTAGGGGCGAAATCGGAGAGTATATGGACAGAATCAGTGAATCACCACGTGACAGAATGCATCAAACAATATTATAATGAGCAAAGACATCTTCGGCTTTTAGTTCTTTACAGTTTAACAGTTTAAAGGGGGAACGCAGCATCATGAGTTTGCGATATTTAACAGCCGGGGAGACGCATGGACCCCAGTTGACTGCGATTATTGAAGGCTTGCCCAGCCATTTGCAGCTGGATTTTGAAGCGTTGAATTTTGAGTTGGCCCGTCGCCAGAAAGGGTATGGCCGCGGCCGGCGGATGCAAATCGAGAAAGATACTGCGAAGATTGTCGGAGGCGTCCGGCACGGGTATACCACCGGGGCGCCAGTAGCACTGGTCGTGGAGAATAACGACTGGAAGCATTGGCAGAAAATCATGAACATTGAGCCGATCGAAGGCACGGATGAGGAGAAACGAAGAGTACATCGTCCTCGTCCAGGGCATGCCGATTTAAACGGAGGCTTGAAATATAACCATAAAGACTTGCGGAACGTGCTGGAACGTTCAAGCGCACGCGAAACCGCTATTCGCGTTGCGGTTGGTGCGGTAGCCAAGCAGCTCCTCGAACGCTTTGGCATCCGAATCGCGGGGCATGTCATCCGCATCGGCGAGATTGAAGCGCCGCCGCATAACCTGCCGCTGGACGAGTTGGCTCGTGTGACCGAAGCTTCTTCGGTGCGGGTTGCCGATCCGGAAACGGAGAAGAAGATGGAAGCCTATATCGATAAAATCAAGCAGGAAGGGGACTCCATCGGCGGCATCGTGGAATGTATCGTTGAAGGTGTACCGGTCGGGCTTGGCAGCCATGTGCAGTATGACCGCAAATTGGACGGTCGTATCGCGCAAGCGGTCATGTCCATTAACGCCTTTAAGGGCGTGGAAATCGGCATCGGTTTTGAAGCCGGGAAACTGCCGGGTTCTAAGGTCCACGATGAAATTTTGTACAGCGAGGAGCGCGGCTATTACCGGGCGACCAACCGGCTTGGCGGTTTCGAAGGCGGGATGACCAACGGTATGCCGATCGTCGTTCGCGGCGTCATGAAGCCGATCCCAACGTTATACAAACCGTTGCAAAGCGTCGACATCGACACCCGCGAGGCGTTTGCCGCTCAGGTGGAGCGTTCGGATGCTTGTGCAGTGCCAGCCGCAAGCGTTGTGCTTGAGCACGTGGTCGCTTGGGAAGTGGCCAAAGCGTTCCTGGAGAAATTCGGCGGCGATTCGATTGAGGAGATCGAACGTAACTATAGGGGATATTTGGCTCAACTGGAGGAATATTGATGCGAACGCTGCAGGTCGATTTGGGCGAACGTTCTTACCCGATCTATATCGGCGGCGGCTTGTTGGGAATGGCCGGGGATTTCTTCGAGCAGCATAAGCTGTCGGCGAAGAGCCCTGTCTTAATCGTCACCGATGACCATGTTGCCCCGAAATATCTGCCGGTTGTGGAAGCCTCGTTGCAGGCCAAAGGTTACCGTACCGTCAGCAAAGTCGTGAAGGCCGGTGAAAAATCCAAATCGCTGGAGGTTTATGAGGACGTCATGACTACAGCGATTGAAGGCGGATTGGACCGCCGCTCTGCGGTCGTAGCGCTGGGCGGCGGCGTCGTTGGCGATTTAGCCGGCTTCGTGGCGGCAACGTATATGCGGGGCGTGGCATTTGTGCAAATGCCTACCACGATCCTTGCTCACGACAGCAGTGTCGGAGGCAAAGTGGCCGTTAACCATCGACTGGCCAAAAATATGATCGGCGCTTTTCATCAACCGGAAATGGTGCTGTATGATGTGGACAGCCTGCAAACCCTGCCGCTGCGTGATGTCCGGGCGGGCTTGTCAGAAATGGTTAAGCATGGCCTGATCTGGGATGCGGCTTTTGCGGACTGGTGCCGCGAGCACACGACGGAGTTGTTGGCGCTGGATCCGGATGCACTGGGATATGGATTAACCCAAGGATGCTCTGTAAAAGCCCAAGTTGTTTCCGTGGACGAGCGGGAGAATGGGCTTCGTGCAATTCTGAACCTGGGGCATACCCTGGGCCATGCCATCGAGGCGATCGGCGGGTATGGTGAATTTTTGCACGGGGAAGCGATTTCGATCGGGATGGCTGCGGCTGCAAAGCTTGCAGTGAACCGGGGCCGGGATCCGCAAATTTACGAATACACAGTATCCTTGCTTAGTGGGTTTGGTTTGCCAACAGCAATGCCGACGCATTTAAACGAGCAGGATTTAATTGGTGCAATGATGCACGATAAGAAGTTTAAGGAACAGACCATGGTGTTTATTTTGCCTGTAGAAATCGGCAAGGTGGAAATTGTATCGGATGTGACATTGGACGAAGTTCGCAGAGTGATTGCAGAACTCAAGGAGGAGGGACAACATGTATAACAGAGGGATTCGCGGAGCAACGACAGTTTCCCGCAACGATGAGAAGGAAATTCTGGACGCGACCGCCGAGTTGTTAAAAGAAATTGTTGCGCGCAACGAAATCGAGCCTGAGGATATTTGCAGCGTCTGGATTACGGTTACGCCGGACTTGACAGCAACTTTCCCAGCCCGTGCGATACGCGTCTTAAGTGGATGGGACATGGTTCCTCTGATGTGCTCCACGGAAATTCCGGTTCAAGGAGCTTTGCCGAAGTGTATCCGCCTGCTAATTCAGGTGAATACCACCAAAGGGCAGCGGGACATGAAGCACGTGTATTTGAACGAAGCCCGCAGCCTTCGCCCGGACCTCAGCTCCGCCAATTCCTGAGAACAGGTACTGCAGGTTTGGGTTGCCAAACGGGCCGCTGTTAGGGTATAGTTAATTTAGATGAGTGTATGTTAGTTGAGCAGATTAGTTGAGAGTAAGTTTAGAAGAGTTTAGAGTAAATGTATTTTTAATTTTTTAGAGCTGAGTAGAGAATAGTTGAGATGAGCTGAGTTTAGCTGAGTGAATAGCCTGTTCCTTAGTGCGTATTTCGTCGTTTCCTTAATTGTGGGAGAATGACGGGCAAGTTGCGTCTTTAGGAGCTGTGCTTTCCCATAAACCGCAAATCCTACAACCTCTACTTCGGTAGAGGTTTTTTTATTTGGCTCTGAAACCAATTCGAGAAGGAAGTGAAAGACATGGCAACCCCGAATGTAGAACAGGTCATTGCTTTGGCGAACGAATATAATCTGATCCCGATTACCCGAACGCTGCTGGCTGACATGGAAACCCCCATCCGGATTTTTCGCCGTATTGCTCAGCGGGAGCAGGCATTTTTGCTGGAGAGCGTGGAAGGTGGCAGTCAGTGGGCACGGTATTCTTTTATCGGCACCGACCCGTTCTTGATGATTTCCGCAAAGAAGGGTGAGATCACGATTAAACGGGATGGCGGCGTAGAACGGTTGAAATCGTCCCGTCCCGTTGATGAGCTGAAGGCGATCCTGCGGGGCTACCGCAGTCCGAAACTTCCGGAAATGCCGCCGTTTACTGGGGGAGCAATTGGTTTCTTTGGATATGATCTATTGCAGTATTATGAGAAGCTGCCGGCGCATCAGGTGGATGACCTAAACCTGAATGATATGCAGTTTATGTTCTGCGACCAAGTGATCGTGTTCGACCACGTGAAGCAGCGGATCCTGCTGGTGGCCAACGTGCATGTGAAGCCAGGCGATCGCGACGAAGATATTCGCCGAGCTTATGCAGAAGCCGAGCTGAAGCTGGATTTGGCGGCCGATCTATTGCAGCAGGAGGGGCCGGGTGAAAGCTTTAACCGCCGGCCGATGCCGGCCGTGACGGATCTCGGGGATGTCAGACCCAACCTGACCAAGGAGCAGTTCATTGCGAACGTTGAAAAAGCGAAGGAATATATTCGCGCAGGCGATATTTTCCAAGTGGTGCTGTCGCAGCGGTTCCATATCGAAACCGAGGTTGATCCGCTTCATGTCTACCGTGTTCTGCGGACGTTAAATCCGTCGCCGTACATGTATTACCTCAAGCTGGACGAAGAGATTATCGTCGGGACATCGCCGGAGGCCCTAGTCAAGGTAGAGAACGGACGAGTGGAGACGCGTCCGATCGCTGGCACGAGACCACGGGGAGCGACGGAAGAAGCTGATTTAGCATTAGAAGCTGAGCTGCTGCAGGATGAAAAAGAACGGGCGGAGCACCTGATGCTGGTTGACCTTGGACGCAACGATTTAGGCCGGGTATCCGAGTTCGGCACCGTCACTTGCGACTCCTATATGGAGATCGAACGGTATTCCCACGTCATGCACATGGTTTCCAAAGTGTCCGGCAAGCTGCGGGAGGATAAGGACTTCTTCGATGCCTTCCTGTCCTGTTTGCCTGCCGGGACCGTCTCCGGGGCACCTAAGCTGCGGGCGATGGAGATTATTGCAGAGCTGGAGCGCGAGGCGCGCGGCACATATGCCGGGGCCATTGGGTACCTCGGATTTTCGGGCAATATGGATTCCTGTATAACGATCCGCACCATCGTGTTTAAGCAAGGAAAGGCATATGTGCAGGCGGGCGGAGGTATCGTATGGGATTCCATCCCGGAGAACGAATATCAGGAGTCAGTCAATAAAGCGAAGGCTTTGTTGACGGCTATCCGTACAGCGGAGCAGATGTTTCCGCCAGCTACTCGAAACGATGATGTGATTAATCAGGATTACCTTTACGAATATACTCCAGGGAACTAAAGAAAGGAGCGAATCGAGATGATAGGACAGCAAACCGTGCAGGCAGGCATTAGCCGCTTGATTGAAGGACAGCATTTGTCGCGGGATGAAGCGCGTGGTGTGATGCAAGCGATCATGAACGGCGAATCCACGCCGGCTCAAATCGGCAGTTTGTTGACTGCGCTGCGGATCAAAGGAGAGACCGTTGAGGAAATCACCGGCTTCGCTGAGGCGATGCGCGGGGCATCCAGCCGAATTCATACAGAAACGCAAAAGCTACTGGATACCTGCGGAACGGGCGGATCCGGCATCCACAAAATCAACGTATCCACGACGGCGGCGATCGTGGCAGCCTCGGTGTCGGTGCGGGTGGCTAAACACGGCAACCGTTCGGCATCTGGTCGTTCGGGAAGTGCCGATGTTCTCGAAGCGCTGGGCGTGAATATTCAACTGGACGCCGGTCAAGCGAAACGTTGTCTGGATGATATCGGCATCTGCTTTATGTTTTCACAGCTCTATCATCCATCGATGAAGCACGCGGCAGCCCCTCGCAAAGAGTTGGGGATTCGGACGGTCTTCAATATGCTGGGGCCATTAACGAATCCGGCAGGAGCGGACCGCCAGGTGCTGGGCATTTATGACGGCAGCAAAACGTCAACCATAGCAGAAGTGCTGCGTGAGCTTGGTTCCAAACGGGCACTGGTGGTCAGCAGCCAAGAAGGGCTGGATGAAATCAGCATTTCGTCGCCAACACGGGTATCTGAGTTGAAAAACGGAGAGATCACAACTTACGAGCTGCAGCCGGAAGATCTGGGTCTTCGCACCTACCCGCTAGAAGCGATGATTGGGGGCGATCCCCAGACGAATGCCGAGATCGTTCGGCGCGTGCTGCAAGGGGAGCGTGGGGCTTACCGTGACGTAGTACTGGCTAATGCAGGCGCTTGTGTATATGTGGCTGGTTTGGCGAATACGATTCGGGAGGGAGTAACGATCGCGGCGAATGCGATTGATTCCGGGCAGGCTTATGCCAAGCTGCAACAACTGATTCAGACAACGGGGGAGTTAAGCTATGTATCTTGATCGAATTGTAGAGACGAAAAAAGCAGAAGTCGCACGTTTGGCAGAAACCTTCTCCCTTGCAGATGCAGAGCGCCGCATTGCGGCGATGGAACCGACGCGGGGATTCCACGCCGCACTTACAACCGGACGGAAGCGGGATATGGGGTTAATCGCTGAGGTGAAAAAGGCGTCCCCTTCCAAAGGCTTGATTCGCCCGGATTTCCATCCGGTTCAGCTGGCTGCAGCTTATGAAGCGGCGGGAACGGATTGCATTTCCGTGCTGACGGATGAGCAGTATTTTCAGGGCAGCGGCGCCTATTTAAGTGCAATTCGCGAGGCGGTAAATGTGCCGCTGCTGCGCAAGGATTTTGTGATTGATGAGCGGCAGATTTACGAAGCAAGGCTGCTTGGCGCTGACGCCGTCTTGCTGATCGCCGCAATCCTGAGCGATACACAGCTTCGCGACTATCTGTCGATCGCTACGGCGCTGGGACTCGATGCACTGATCGAAGTGCATGATCGCGAGGAGCTGGAGCGCGTTCTGCTGCTGCCAGCAGCGAAACTGATTGGCATCAACAACCGGAATTTGCGGACGTTTGAGGTCTCTCTGGAGACGACGGCCGCGTTGGCGGAGTTGGTACCGTCCAGTGCCACGTTGATCAGCGAGAGCGGGATTCAAACCCGGCAGGATGTCAAATTCCTGCAACAGGCCGGCGCACAAGGCGTGCTGATCGGAGAAACGTTTATGCGTCGAGAACATGTGGGAGAAGCCGTAGTTGACTTAATGGGACCGTTAGCTCAAACGGATTCCCGCGAAATGGATGCTGAAGGGACGACGTTGCATGGGTGAAGTAGCCGTAAAAATTTGTGGACTTCAAAGCGTTGAAGTGCTAAAATCTATGGTGAACTTACCCGTAGATTATGTTGGATTCGTGTTTGCCCGAAGTAAGCGCCAAATTAGCGGAAGTCATGCAGCGGTGCTGCTTCCTGTGCTGCAAACGTGGAGCACAGGAGCAGTTCCGCAGAGCGTTGGGGTGTTCGTCAATCCGACCTTGGAGGAGCTGGACGAGGTTTTGCGGCAGGCACCGCTGGACATCCTGCAGCTCCACGGGACGGAAAGCCCGGATTATTGCCGGAAAGTGAAGGACGCTTATGGCGTCAAGATTTTCAAGGCATTTTCGGTCAAAACGGACGGATCGGTCCATGCTGGCGCAGCCTTGACAGAGTATGACGGCGTGCTGGACGGGCTGTTGCTCGACACGTACGATCCGAAGTATGGCGGAGGCTCCGGCGTTACCTTTAATTGGGAAGCAGCAGAGCCTTTTCGTCAATGGGCCAAGGAGCGAGGAATCCCGTTCTTTGCGGCCGGCGGTTTACATCCCGGCAATGTGAGAACGTTGATTGATACGTTGCAGCCGGATGGCGTAGACGTCTCAAGTGGCGTGGAAACCGACGGCGTAAAGGATATCGCGAAAATAACAGCATTTGTAGAGAGGGTGAAGGGATGATGAAGCAGGTACCGGATGAGCATGGGCGATTTGGTCCTTTTGGCGGCCGCTACGTGCCCGAAACGCTGATGAACGCTTTGATCGAACTGGAAGAATCCTATTTGAAATTTAAAGATGATCCCGAGTTTCAAGCGGAGATCGCTTATCTGCTGAAGCAGTATTCCGGACGGGAGACGCCGCTTTATTATGCAGAGCGCCTGACGGAGCACCTGGGCGGAGCGAAGATCTATTTGAAACGCGAGGATTTGAACCATACCGGTGCTCATAAAATTAACAACGCGATTGGGCAAGGGATTTTGGCGAAGCGGATGGGCAAGCAGAAAGTAATCGCCGAAACCGGCGCTGGCCAACACGGCGTTGCTACGGCTACAGTTGCAGCCTTGCTGGGTCTGGAATGCAAGGTGTTCATGGGTGAAGAAGATACGAAACGGCAGCAGCTGAACGTGTTTCGGATGAAGCTGTTGGGTGCGGAAGTGGTCCCGGTTACGTCCGGCACACGTACGCTAAAAGATGCTTGCAACGAAGCGCTGCGCTATTGGGTAAGCAATGTGCATGATACTTTCTATATTCTCGGATCGGCTACCGGACCGCATCCTTACCCGATGATGGTGCGGAACTTCCAGCGGATTATCGGCGATGAAACGCGAAAGCAGATTTTAGAGGCGGAAGGCCGGCTGCCGGATATGCTCGTCGCTGCGGTTGGCGGCGGCAGCAATGCGATCGGGATGTTTTATCCGTTTATCGAGGATCAGGAGGTTCGCTTGGTTGGTGTGGAAGCCGCAGGCAAAGGCATTGACACGGAGTTCCATGCCGCCACGATGACCAAAGGTACCAAAGGCGTCTTCCAGGGCTCGATGAGTTACTTGCTTCAGGACGCGTACGGCCAAGTTCTCCCGGCTCACTCGATCTCTGCCGGTCTCGATTACCCGGGCATTGGCCCTGAGCATTCGTATCTGAAGGATATCGAACGTGCGAAGTATTATCCGATCACGGACCGTGAGGCACTGGATGCCCTTCAGCTGCTAAGCCGGACCGAAGGGATTATTCCGGCGCTGGAGTCGGCGCATGCGGTGGCGCAAGTGGTGAAAATGGCCCCAGCGATGAGCCGGGACGAAATTATCGTCATCTGCTTGTCCGGCCGCGGGGATAAGGACGTGGAGTCGATTATGGCGTATACGGAAGGCGGGGAGACGTTATGAGCCAACAGGCAGGTCAATTGCTGGACGATACGTTTGCGAAGCTGAAAGCGGCGGGAAAAACTGCGCTGGTTCCGTTTATCACCGTCGGTGATCCGGATCCGGAGACGACGCTCGACATTTTGACCGTTCTGGAGGAAGCTGGGGCTGATGTGGTGGAGCTGGGTGTACCTTATTCCGATCCCTTGGCGGATGGCCCGGTGATTCAGCGGGCATCGGAACGTGCCCTTGTCCACGGGATCACGGTGGCTTCCTGTATCGAGACGGCATCTAAAGCTAGAGAACGCGGCATTCGTATGCCGTTTGTCTTGTTTACTTATTACAATCCTGTGCTGCAAATGGGGACGGAACGCTTGTTTGCTGAGCTGCAGAAGGCGGGAATCAGCGGCTTGATCATCCCGGATTTGCCGTATGAAGAGGCGGAGGAGGTCCTGAACTTGGCGGATGCCGCCGGCGTCAGGCTGATCCCGCTTGTCGCGCCCACCTCCAGCGGCCGGATTGCACGAATTTTGGAGCGTGCCCGCGGATTCGTATACTGCGTCTCTTCGCTGGGCGTAACTGGAGAACGAAGCTCGTTCCATGCCAGTGTCGACGAGTTTATCTCCTCGGTTAAAGCACAAACGGATTTGCCCGTTGCTGTTGGCTTCGGTATTTCCAGCCGGGAACAGGTGGAGCGGTTTGCTGCGATCTGTGACGGAGCGGTCGTGGGCAGCGCCATCGTGCGTAAGATCGAGGAAAACTTGCCGCTCTTGTCCCAGGCTTCGACTCGGGATCAAGGGTTGTTGCAAATTCGCGACTTTGTGGCAAAATTGAGATTATAGTTTTTTTGCTGTATCATCACAAAGTCATTTGAGGAGGAACCTATATATGTTGCCGAAACCCCAGATCGTCAATTTGCCGGTATATCAACCGGGAAAGCCGATTGAAGAAGTGAAGAAAGAGCTCGGACTTGAGGACGTCATTAAGCTGGCCTCTAACGAAAATCCGTTTGGTTGCTCGCCGCGTGTTCGCGCCGCCATTGAACAGGAGCTGGCGAACTTAAGCTTGTATCCTGATGGCAGTGCCGCCGAATTGACTGAAGCGCTGGCTAGCCAGCTTGGCGTGGGGAAGGAGCAAATAATTTTCGGCTGCGGTTCGGATGAAATCATCGCGCTGATTGCCCGCGCTTTCTTCCTGCCGGGTGACGAGACGGTGATGGCAGATCAGACGTTCAGTGTGTATAAGAGCAATGCCGACATTGAAGGGGCCGTCAGCATCGAGGTGCCGCTGAAGGAAGGGACCCACGATTTGGAGGGAATGCTTGAACGCATCGGGGACAAAACGAAAGTAGTTTGGATTTGCAACCCGAACAATCCAACGGGAACGATCGTGCCGCATGCGAAGCTGGTTGCTTTTCTGGATCGAGTTCCGGGGAACGTGCTGGTCGTTTTGGATGAAGCGTATGCTGAATATGTAACGGATTCGGAGTATACAAACGGGATTGCTTTGCTGAACCAGTATCCTAATCTCGTTGTGTTACGTACTTTTTCTAAAATTTACGGTCTCGCAGCGCTGCGGATCGGCTATGGCGTGGGGCAACCGGCGGTTATTAAACTGATCAATCAGGTTCGTGAGCCGTTTAATACTTCGCGGATTGGGCAAGCGGCGGCCAAAGCGGCATTGGCCGATCAGGAATTCGTGTCAGAATGCCGTGCGAAGAACCGCGAAGGGATCGCCTATCTGTATAAGGAATTCGATCGACTGGGCCTGAAGTACTTCCCGGCGCATGGTAATTTCATCATGGTGGACGTACAGCGTCCGGCAAGTGAAATGTTTGAGTCGCTATTGAAGCTGGGGATTATTGTGCGCGGAGGTTTCCATAAATATCCTACCTATGTGCGGGTGACCGTCGGATCGGCGGAACAAAACGCGAGATTTATCACTGCCTTGGAGCAGGTGCTTGGCAAATCGGCGACTCGGGTCTGACCCAATCTATTCGCAGAAAATGAGTGAGATACGATGACAACGAAAATTGCCATTTTTGGCGTGGGTTTGATCGGCGGTTCGCTGGCGTTGTGCTTCAAAGGCAAGCCGGGAATTACGGTCGTTGGACACGCCTATCGCCCGGAATCTTTGAAACGCATTGAGGAGCGCGGTGTCGTTGACGCCGCGACTCTGTCCATGGAAGAGGCGGCGGCGGATGCCGACTTTATTTTTTTGTGCGTGCCGGTCGGGTTGCTGGAAGATTACCTACGGAAGCTGACCGAGTTGCCGTTGAAGCCGGGCTGCATTATAACCGACGTTGGCAGTACTAAGGCGTCGGTTGCCGCTTGCGCGGCCCAAATTGCCCGTCCGGGCGTGCATTTCATCGGCGGCCATCCGATGGCTGGATCGGAGCGTTCCGGCGTGGAGGCGGCTTCGACGCTTTTGTTCGAGAATGCTTTTTATGTGCTGACGCCGTCTTCTGGTGTGCCGGAGGAGGCTTATCATCGCCTGGAGCAACTGCTGGCGTACACCAAAGCGCAAATTGTGCGTGTGGACCCTGTTCTGCATGATGAAATCGTAGGGGCGATCAGCCATCTGCCGCATATTATTGCGGTGGCCTTGGTGAATCAGGTGCGTCATTACAACGATAGCAACGGGTTATACCGGATGTTGGCAGCAGGGGGGTTCCGTGACATCACGCGGATCGCATCAAGCGACCCGGTGATTTGGCGGGATATCCTGCTTAGTAACAGGAACGTGTTGCTTCACTTGTTGAAGGACTGGAACCGCGAGATTGAAGGATTTATCAATTTATTGGAGGCACAGAACGGTGAAGGGATTGAGGCCGAGTTCCAAAAGGCGAACCAGTTTCGCAGCGAACTGCCGGAGCGGCGCAAAGGGGCCATCACCTCGTTGTTCGACATTTATATTGATGTGCCGGATACGCCAGGGATTATTGGGCAAATTGCGACCGAACTTGGTCTGCGTCAAATTAACCTGAGCAACATGCAAATTATCGAAAGCCGCGAGGACGTTCCGGGCGTGCTGCGCCTCTCTTTCCGCCAGGAAGGGGAGATGGAGCGGGCGAAAGCTCACCTCCAATCCTTGGGCTATGTTGTGTATGTGTAAGTTTCAGCTCGGCGTTGAATTTTGAATTCAATGCCGGGTCTTTTGCATTTCTGGAGGTTGGCTTACGCCATTCCTTTGCAACGCATTAGTCTACGGGGTAATGACCTTACTGGGGGCTGCCTCGCAGGGATGGTGTCTTTCCTGTCTGTTGATTCACGGGGATACTGACTTTCCTGTTTGTTACTTCACAGGGATCATGACTTTTCGGGCTGCCGAGCTACAGAGGCTATTGCTTCCCTAGGCTGAATCTTATCAAAGCTGGGGCTGTAAATGGTTGGCTGCTAGCGGGGATTAACGGAACATAGGGACGTTATTAGTGTAGGAGCGTGCCTTTTCCAGTTTTAAGGGAACGAGGAGACCTTATTTGGCTTAATTGCTGGGATAACGTAGTCGTGATCGCCATTAAGGACTTAGGGTTCCGTTCCAACGGGAAATCGCCGGGAAATGGGGGGATAAGGTCCATACGTTCCGTTAGCCAAAAACCTATAGTGATCGCAAATGTAAGCGCTAAAAATAGTTGTTGACAGAATGAAAACGTATACATATAATAAAAGTACAGTATGGTTTCTCTCCACTCCTATCCAATAACTTCTTGCTCCAGGTGAGCAAGGACCGCTTCCGAGGAAGCGGTCTTTTTTTTGTCTTTTTTGCGTGATCTGGCAGATGGCGCGAGTAATAAGTACGATAAATCGAGTACCATTTGCTCGTAATGCTGGGATCAGCCACTAGCCTTGCACCAAACCTGACATGAGAAATTACAGAAAAATTGTTTGTAAAATATCCTAAATATGGTTGCTATTACTGGTATTCTTCTGGTTGCTCATAAAAAAATCTCCTATTGTTAAGGTGTAGGCATGTTACCCACTCCATAACAGAAGGAGATCATAGCATGGGTAACAATAACTCAAAATCAGTCATTTGTAAATGCCTAAATTTGCTGAATGTCGGAGAATATCGCGGCCTGCTTGCCGACCATCGCACTCGCAAACTTACAACCGGTAAAGCCATTCAGATTTTTGTGGAGTCTCAGCTTGCAGGGCGTACCAGCTATGATGAAATCTCGGAACACCTTCGCATCATGCCGGATCTGCAGGACGACCATCTGAAGTCGATCAGTGCCTCTCAGCTTTCACGAAAGATCAAGCAACTCCCGACGGATCTGTTACAAGCGATCTTTCTCTGCAACATCGCACGCATCCAGGAGATCACCAAGCAGAAGCAAGGGATCCCGAATATCGGCAAGCTCCGGAT